>CAKUMG010000197.1 GCA_934667465.1 uncultured Actinoplanes sp.
GTGGAGGCGCACGCCGCCGCCCGGGCCGCGTTCACGCGGGTGCGGGCGGGCGCCGCGGCGTACGGCAAGGCCCTGAAGAAGGCCCTTGATCTGCGGGACGACGGGCTGCGGCGCGCCGCCACCGATCCGCGCTTCCGGGAGGCCGTCACGTGGCAGAACCGGCGGGCGCGGCGCACCGGCGTGGACGCGGTCGCCCGGCCCGGCGGCAGCGGGTCGCAGCACCGCCAGCACCAGGCGCTGGTGGCGACGTATCTGCAGCGGTACTGCGCGAAGAACGACACGATCGGCTTCTTCGGGCCGGTCGGGTGGGCCCGGGTCGCCGGTACGGGTGCGCCGGTCACCGTCCGGCACTCCCCGGGCGGGCTGGCGCGGCGCACGGTGTACTTCGAGAACTGGGCGGTCGCCGACGTCGCGGACGCGCTCGCGGCGGCGGACGAGCGGCTGCATCCGTGGCTCGTGCCGCGCCGGATGCCGTACCTGAGCGTCGAGGGTGACCGGCTGCTGCTGCCGCTGACCCCGCCGGTGACCCTGGACCCGGACACCGCGCGGCTGCTCGCCGCGTGCGACGGCACCCGGACGACCCGCGAAATTGCCGCCGCCGTGGGCCTGGCCGAGGACAAGGCCCTGCGGCTGCTCGGCGAGCTGCGCGACGCGCGCCGGATCTCGTGGTCGTTCGAGGTGCCCAAGGAGGACCTGTTCCCGGAGCGGGCGTTGCGGGCCCGGCTCACGGCCGCGGGCAGTCCGGAAGCCCTGACGAAGCTCGACCGCCTCGAAGCGGCCCGCGACGACGTCGCCCGCGCGGCCGGCGACCCGGACCGGCTCGACGACGCCCTCGCGCGCCTGGAGGACACGTTCACCGGGCTGACCGGGACCGCCGCCACCCGCCGGGCCGGGAAGGTCTACGCCGGGCGGACCGTGGTCTACGAGGACTGCCGCTCCGGGACGGAGGTGACGCTCTCCGAGGACCTGCTGGGTACCCTGTGGCCGGCGCTGAGCCTGCTGCTGGAGAGCGCCCGCTGGTTCACGTACGCCGGGTCGGCCCTGTTCCGGCGGGCGTGTGCCGAGCGCTACCGGGAACTGGCCGCCCGCAGCGGGTCGGCGGCCGTGCCGTTCGCCGACTTCTGGCTGTGGGCCAACGACGTGCTCTTCGACGCGCCGGACCGGCTGATCGCCCCGGTCGTGCGGGGGCTGCAGGACCGGTGGGCCCGGATCCTGCCCGCCGCTGGGGGAGGCAGGATCACCGCCGGGTCGGCCGGGCTGCGCGACGCCGTGCTGCGGGCCTTCGCCGCACCCCGGCCCGGCTGGGCGGGGGCCCACCAGCACAGCCCGGACGTCATGCTCGCCGCGGCCGGCCCGGACGCCGTGGCCCGCGGCGACTTCCAGTGGGTCGTCGGCGAGGTCCACCCCGGCGTCAACACGCTGCGCTCGGCGCTGTTCGTGGCCCAGCACCCCGACCCGGGCGCGCTGCGCGCGGCGATGGCGGCGGACCTGCCCCGGCGGCGGATCGTCCTCGCGGCGACCGGCGAGGAGGGCGGCGCCCCGGCCCGGATCACCGACCAGCTCGTCACCGGCCGCGACCTGCGGCTCGTCTTCGGGCACGACAGCGGCGGGCTGGACCCGGCCACCGCGCTGCCCGTGGCCGACTGCATCCTGCACGAAACAGCCGGGGTGCTCACCGTGGCCAGCCGCGACGGGCGGCACCGGATGCCGCTCGCCGAGGTCATCGGCGAGCCGGTGATGCTGCAGCTGCTGCAGCGCTTCGACGTGCTGCGGCCCGCCGCGCACCGGCCCCGGCTCACCGTCGACCGGGTGCTCTGGTCCCGGGAGAGCTGGTCGTTCCCCGCCGCGGAGCTCGGCTTCGCCCGCACCGGCGACGAGGGCGAGCGCTTCCGGCAGGCCCGCCGCTGGCAGCGCGAGCACCGGCTGCCCCGGCACACGTTCGTCTCGACACCTGTCGAGAAGAAGCCGTTCCACCTCGACCTGACCAGCCTCGCCTCGCTCGACGTGTTCGCGCGGGCCGTGCGGCGCACCACCGCCGCCGGGCCCGCCGCGGCGCTGCGGCTCAGCGAGATGGTCCCCGGCCCCGGCGAGACGTGGCTGACCGGGGCGGACGGCCGCCCGCACACCGCGGAGCTGCGGCTGGTGGCCGTCGACACACGGAAGGACCAGGCGTCATGACCGAGCACGACACCTACGTGCTGCCCGCCTCGCTCAACCAGCACCGGCTGTGGCTGCTCGACCAGCTCGCCCCGGGCGGAGCCACCTACAACATCGCGTGGGTGGTCCGGCTCGAGGGCGACCTGGACCGCCCGGCCCTCGAAGCCGCGCTCGGGCTGCTGGTCGCGCGGCACGAGAGCCTGCGCACCCACTTCACCGCCGTGGACGGCGAGCCCCGCCAGGTGATCGTCCCGCCGGCACCGGTGCGGCTCGGCACGGCGGCGAGCGTGGCCGAGGTGGCCCGCGAGCCGTTCGACCTGGCCACCGGGCCGCTCACCCGGTTCGTGCTGCTCGCCGACGGGCGGCTCGCCGTGGTCGTGCACCACGCTGTCGCCGACGGGTGGTCGTTCGGCCTGCTGTTCGCCGAACTCGCCACCGCGTACGCCGCGTACGCGACCGGGACCGAACCCGACCTGCCCCCGGTGCCGGTCCAGTACGGCGACTTCGCGATCTGGCAGCGCGACCAGGCGGGCCGGGGCGCGTTCGACGACGACCTGGCCTACTGGCACCGCGAGCTGTCCGGCGCGCCGACCCTGCTCGACCTGCCCGCGGACCGGCCGCGGCCCGCCGAACAGACCGACGCGGGCGGGCTGGTCCGGTTCACCGTGCCGTCCGAGCTGGCTGCGCGGCTGCGCGCGTACCCCCTCTTCTCGGTTCTGCTCGCCGGTTTCCAATCCCTGCTGCACCGGCTCAGCGGGCAGGACGACCTGCTCGTCGCCGTGCCGGTGGCCGCGCGGACCCGGCCGCAGACCCGCGACGTGGCCGGGTTCTTCGCCAACACCCTCGCGCTGCGCGCCACGATCGGGCCCGGCACCACGTTCGCCGGGGTGCTCGCGGCGGCCCGGGCCTCGGCCACCGCCGCGCAGACCCGCCAGGAGGCGCCGTTCGAGCAGCTCGTGGACCGGCTCGGGGTGCCGCGCGGGCTCGCCCACCCGCCGCTGGTGCAGGTGATGTTCGCCGTGGACGAGCCGCCGCCCGCCCGGACCGCCGCGGGCCTGCGGATCGTGCCCGAGCTGTGGGAGAACGGCACCGTCAAGTTCGACCTGACGCTGACCGTCGAGGACCGGCCGGACGGCCTCACCGGGCGGATCACCTACCGGACAGACCTGTTCGATCGGGTACGCATCGAGCGTCTCGCGGCCCAGTATGTGACCCTCCTGAAAGCCGCTCTGGAGGAGCCGGACACGCCGGTCGCCGCGCTGCCGCTGCTGCGCCCCGACGAGGAGACCGAGCTGCTGCGGCAGAGCACCGGGGACCCGCTGCCGCTGCCCGCCGCCACCCTGACCGAGCTGTTCGCCAAGCTCGACGGGGACGGCGTGGCCGTCGGCGCGCTCACCTACCGGGAGCTCGACGAGCGCGCCGACAAGCTGGCGCACCTGCTCCGCGAGCACGGCGTGACCGCGGACGTGCCGGTCGGCCTGCACCTGGGCCGCAGCGCCGACCTCGTCACCGCGATCCTCGCGGTGTGGCGCGCGGGCGGCGGCTACCTGCCCCTCGACCCGGCGCTGCCCGCCGCCCGCCTCGAGACGATGGTGGCCGCCGCCCGGCCACCGGTCGTGGTGACCGACGGCCCGACGACGATGTTCCCGTCGGTGCTGCGGCTCGACGAGGTCGGCTGGGACACGGTGCCGCGCACCCGGCCACCCGGCGGCGCCCACCCGGAATCGCTCGCCTACCTGCTCTACACGTCGGGCTCGACCGGCGAGCCCAAGGGCGTGGCCGTGCCGCACCGGGCCCTCGTCGACCTGCTGGCCGGCTTCGACCGGCTGCTCGGGCTCACCCCCGCCGACCGCGTCGCCGCGATCACCACCGCCGCGTTCGACATCTCCGTCGTGGAGCTGGTGCTGCCGCTGCTGGCCGGCGCCCGGATCGAGCTGATCGACGCGGACACCGCCCGGGACGCGGTTCTGCTGCGCGCGGCGCTCGCGGATCGCGGGATCACCGTCGCGCAGGGCACCCCGGCGACCTGGCGGATGCTGGTCACCGCGGGCGGCGTGCCGGACACCGTGCGGCTGCGGATCAGCGGCGGCGAGGCGCTGCCCCGCGACCTCGCCGACCGGCTGCGCGGGCCCGGGATCACGCTGATCAACGGGTACGGGCCGTCCGAGACCACCGTCTACTCCACCGCGGGCCCGGTCGGGGCGCACGGCCCGGTGTCGCTGGGCCGGCCGACCCCGAACACCCGGGTGCACCTGCTCGACCCGGCCGGGCGGCCGGTGCCCGCGGGCGCGACCGGCGAGATCCACCTCGGCGGGCCCGGCGTCGCCCGCGGCTACCTCGGCCAGGCCGGGGCGACCGCCGCCCGGTTCCGGCCCGACCCGTACGAGCCCGGGGCCCGGCTCTACGCCAGCGGCGACCTGGCCCGGCGGCTGCCGGACGGGACCCTCGCCTACCTGGGCCGCGCCGACCGGCAGCTCAAGGTGCGCGGGTTCCGGATCGAGCCGGGCGAGATCGAGACGCTGCTGCGGGCCCGCGACGGCATCGACGACGCCGTCCCCGCCGCGCTCGTCGTGCTCGACACGTTCCCCCGCACCGGCAGCGGAAAGATCGACCGGGCCGCGCTGCCCGAGCCCGTCTGGCGGTCCGGGGAGGACCGGGAGATCGCGCCTGAGGAGCAGCAGCTCGCCGAGCTGTGGGCGGAAGTGCTCGGCCTGCCCGCGGTCGGCGCGCACGACAACTTCTTCGCCCTGGGCGGCCACTCGCTCACCGCCGCCCGCCTGATCGCCCGCATCCGCGCCGTCCTCGGCGCGGACGTGACCCTGCGCGACCTGTTCGCCGCCCCCACCGTCGCCGAGCTGGCCCCCCTGATCGGCACGGCCGGGACGGCACCGGAGACAGCGGCGACCACACCGGACCCCGACCGCCTGCCCGCGTCGCTCGACGACCTCTCGGACGCCGAGATCGACGCGCTGCTCGACCTGTTGACCACCGAGGAGGATTCGGCATGACCGCCTGTCCGGACCAGGCAGTGATCATCGGCGCGGGACTGGCGGGCTCGCTGGCCGCCCTGTTCCTGGCCCGCCGCGGCTACCAGGTCGCGGTCTACGAGCGCCGCCCCGACCCGCGCAGCGCCGCCGCCGGCCCCGGCGGGCGCTCGATCAACCTGGGGCTCTCCGCCCGCGGCATGCGCGCCCTCGACGCCGCCGGCCTGCTCGACGAGGTGCTCAAGCGCAGCGTGCCGATGCGCGGCCGGGTGGTGCACCGCCCCGACGGCACCCAGCGCTTCCAGCCGTACGGCGTCCGCGGCCACGAGATCCTGCACTCGGTCCTGCGCGACGACCTGATCCGGCTGCTCGTCGACGCCGCGGAGGCGCTGCCCGGGGTCCGGTTCCACTTCGGCCGCCAGGTGCTCGGGCTCGACCGCGACACCGGCGACGTGGAGGTCGCCGGTGAGCCCGGGCCGGTGCGGGCCGCGCTGGTCGTCGGCGCCGACGGCGTATTCTCCACGGTCCGCCGGCGCATGCAGCACGGCCTGCGCGCCGACTACGCCCAGGAGTTCCTGCCCTGGGGCTACACCGAGCTGACCATCCCGGCCGGCCCCGGCGGCGAGCCGCGGGTCCGGCTCGAGGCGCTGCACGTGTGGCCCGGCGAGGACGCGCTGATGGTCGCGCACCCGAACCTCGACGGCTCGCTGACCTGCTCGCTGTTCATGGCGCACGAGGGGCCGGTGAGCTTCGCGGCGCTGCGCACGCCCGCGGACATCCGGGCGTTCTTCGACCGGGCCTTCCCGGACGCGCGGGCGCTGATGCCGGACCTGGCCGAGGAGATCCTCGCGCATCCGGTCGGGCAGCTGGTGACCGTCCGGACGGGACCGTGGCACCACCGGGACCGGGTGGTGCTCGTCGGCGACGCGGCGCACGCCGTCTACCCGTTCTTCGGGCAGGGCATGAACGCCGCGTTCGAGGACTGCCTGGTCCTCGACGAGTGCCTCGGCGGCGCGGCCGGTCGGGGCGCGGCCCTCGCCGCGTACGAGCGGACCCGCCGCCGCCACACCGACGTGCTGGCCGACCTGTCGGTCCGCAACTTCGAGGAGCTGAGAGCGCGGGTCCACCGGCCGGGCTACGTGCTCGCCGCGGCCGCGGACCGGGCGCTGTCCCGGCTGCTGCCGCACCGCTGGGTGCCGCTCTACACGCTGGTCGCGCACACCACCACCCCGTACGCCGACGCGCTGGCCCGTGTCCGCCGCCAGCACCGCCTCCTCGGCGCCGCCGCCGCGACCGCCGCCGTGGCAGCGACCGCCGCAGCCGTGATCACCCGGAGGCGGGCGGCATGCTGACCCGGCCCGGATTCCACGACCAGGTGCTCTTCGAGGCCGCCGACCTGCACGCCGACCCGCCGCACCCGCCGCTGACCGGCATCACCGGCAAGCTGCAGGCCGTGCTCGACTGGGCCGCCCAGTACCTCTGCGAGCCGCACCCCGACCTCGGCCGCAAGGGCCCGGTGTGCCCGTTCGTGCAGGGCTCGCTCGACCGCGGCATCTTCTACCTGGCCGTGCACCGCGGCACCACTGTGGACGCCGACCAGCTGGCCCTGGTGCTGGCCGGCTACCGCGACTGGTTCACGATGCTCGAACCGTCGACCGGCCCGGCGGCCCAGTTCAAGACCGTCCTGATCGTGCTGCCGGACCTGCCCGAGGAGGCCGCCCGGGCCGTTGTCGACCGGGCCCAGGCGCGGCTCAAGGCGGCGTACACGGAACTGGGTCTGATGATCGGCGAGTTCCACGACGGGCCACCGGCCAAGGGCGGGCTGTGGAACCCCGAGTTCCGGCCGCTGCACAGCCCGGTGCCGCTGCTGGCGATCCGGCACATGGTCCCCAGCGACTTCCCGTTCCTCGCCGACGACCCGGTCACGCTCGGCGCGTACCTGTCCCGCTTCGCCGGCAGCGGCCCGGCGGCGCTGCGCCGGCAGGTGGCCGCGGCCGCCACCCGGTTCGGCCTCGACCTGCCCGCATCGATCCAGGAGGCCCGATGACCGACGACAAACGCGCGCTGCTGGCCCGGCTGCTCGACCAGCGGGCGCGGGCCCCGCGCCGCTACCCGGTCTCCTTCGGCCAGCAACGGCTGCTGTTCCTGGACCGGTTCGCCGGTGGCGACGACGCCGTGCACAACATCCCGGTGGCGTTCCACGTCGCCGGGCCCGACGACGAGCGGGCGCTGCGCGACGCGCTGACCGTGGTCGTCACCCGGCACGACACGCTGCGCACCACGTTCACCGGCGACGACGGCGACGCCGTGCAGGTCGTGCACCCGGAGGCCCGTGTCGAGCTGGAGGTCACCGACCTGACCCCGCTCGGCGGTGACCGGGCCGAGGGGCGGCGGCTCGCGGCGGAGCTGGGCCGCCGGCCGTTCGACCTGGCCGCGGGGCCGCTGCTGCGCGCCGCGCTGATCCGGCTCGGCCCGGCGGAGCACATCGTCGCGCTGTCGGTGCACCACATCGTGTCGGACGCGTGGTCGCTGGGCGTGCTCTTCGCCGAGCTGGAGGCGGCGTACGCGGGTCGCGGCGCCCAGCTGCCGGACCTGCCCGCCCGGTACGGCGACTACGCCGTCCGCCAGCGCGAGGAGCTCACCGGCGCCGCCCTCGAGGAGCTGCTCGGCTTCTGGCGTGACCACCTGCGCGGCGCCCCGGCGCTGCTGACCCTGCCCGCCGACCGGCCCCGCCCGGCGGTGCGCGCGAACCGTGGCGCGGTGCACTACCTGACCGTGCCGCCCGCCGCCGTTGCCCGGGTGACCGCGTTCAACCAGGACGCCGGCGTGACCATGTTCATGACCCTGCTCGCCGTCTTCCAGGAGGTCCTGGCCCGGCACTCCGGCCAGGACGACGTGGTGATCGGCACCCCGGTCGCCGGGCGCACCCACCCCGGGCTGGAGCCGCTGATCGGGTTCTTCGTCAACTCGGTGCCGCTGCGGCTGTCCGGCGCGGGCCGGCCGTCGCTGCGCGAGCTCGTGGCCCGGGCCCGCGAGGTCACCCTGGACGGGCTGGCCCACGCCGGCGTGCCGTTCGAGCGCCTGGTCGAGGAGCTGCGGCCCGAGCGCAGCACGGCGCACACCCCGATCTTCCAGGCGCAGCTGATCCTGCAGAACGCGCCCAGCTCCCCGTTCCGGCTCGGCGCCGCCGCGGTCACCTCGCTCGAGCTGGACACGGGCACGGCGAAGGTGGACCTGACCCTGGTCGGCGAGGCCCGCGACGACGGCGAGGACCGGCAGCCGACGTCCCAGGCCCGAGAGCCGGCGCAGGTCCCGCGTGCCGGTGGCGTGGTCGACCACCCCGACCGAGAGGAACAGCGT
>CAKUMG010000198.1 GCA_934667465.1 uncultured Actinoplanes sp.
GTGCCGAGGCGTCCCGGCGTCAGGGCAGGACGACGAACTCCGCCGCCGGGTCGCCGGTGATGTGCAGGACGTCGTTCTGGACGGTGATCGAGCGGTGCGGGTAGTTGTGCGAGCGCAGCGTGATCCGCCGGTCGCCTGCCGCGCAGAACGTGGCGTCCGCGGCGTACAGGGGCGTGGGGTCCCGGGGTTCGAGGCGGACGACGTAGTCGCGGTGCCGCAGGAAGTAGCCGGGCAGCCCCGCCGCCTCCAGGGACAAGCACTTCTTGTCGGCCAGCCCCGCGCGCACCGTGAACCGGGCGTCCTCGCCGGGGGAGCGCTCGACGCGAGCGAGGAACTCGCGATGGCGTACGAGCAATGCCTTGTCGTCCGCGAGGGCGAGACTCACCGTCCGGCCCGCGGTCAGGGCCGGGGTGGGCGAGGGCGACGGGGACGGGGACGGGGACCGGCTCGCGCGCGGGGACCAGGTCGCGACCTTCACCGGGGGCCGCACGGGCTGGTGGAGGGTGGCACCGGGCTCCGGGGACGCGGGCGGATCGGTGAAGAAGTCGATCGGCGACGGTACGGGCCAGGCCGGCGCCGCGACTCGTTCCGGCGGCGGCGGCGCGGAGCCGTCGTCGCCGAAGTAGGCGAGGGCCGAAGCCGCGGCGATCGCGCAGGCGGCGACCACGCTCGTGCCGAGCAGCAGCGCGTGGCGCCGGGCGCGCACATCCCGGGACGGGGGAGAGGTCCGGTGCAGGGGTGGATCGACGGGCAACGCAGCCATCCTCGACGAAGGGTGACGTGAGGGTATCTGCGCGCGAAATCGTTGCATAGGGTTATTTACATAGCTTTCCCGTTACGAGTCGGCGACATCGGGACCGATCAGCGCCGTCATCGCCTCGATCTCGGCGCCCTGCTCGTTGACGACGTGCTTGGCCAGCCCGCGGATCCAGACGTTGCCGCCCGGCGCGTCGAGCAGCGACTGCGACATGGTGATCGCCCCCTCGTGATGCTCGATCATCAGCGTCAGGAACAGGTCCGGCGCCGGCCCGGGGGCGGCCCGGTCCAGGCCGGCGAGCTGCGCCTCGGTGAGCATCCCGTGCTCCGCGCCGCCGGGTTCCGCGAGCGCCGCAGGCAGATCCCAGGCGGCCAGCCACGCGCGCGTGTCGTCGATCTCGCGCTGCTGGTCGTGGGCGATGAAGTCGGCGATCAGGCGGACCCGCTCGGGCACTCCGCCCTTGGCGAGCAGCGCCCGGCTCATCCGGACCGCCTGCTCGTGGTGGACCACCATCATCTGCGCGTAGTGCACGTCGGCGCCCGGCGGCGCGCTCGCCACCGGTGCCGGTTCGGCGCGTGAGGCGTCGCGGGTGGTGAGGACGAACACGGTCAGGCCGGTCAGGGCGAGGGTCAGCACGGCGGCGAGGCGGCGGAGAACCACGGGCATTCCTTCGTACGGCGGGAGCGCCGGCCCGGTCGCGACGACCGGGCCGGCGCTGCGGTCAGTCCTGCGGCGCGGACGGCTCGGCGGACGGCTCGCCGCCCTCCTCCGGGTACGGGTTGCCGTTCACGTCCTCGCGGCCGTCGGGCGCGAGCGGGTTCGTGGCCGTGAAGTCGCGCGGCAGCAGGTCGAAGCCCTGCCAGTGCAGCGGCATCGGGCTCTGGTCCTCGTCGCGTGGCACGTGGTGGAAGCCCACCCGGACCCACATGATCGGGTCGGTCAGCTTCTCCTTGTCGCTCGCGAAGTCGAGGACCGTCTTGTCCTCCAGCGGGCACTCCGGGTCCGCGGCGTTGTCGGACGCCCACTTCTGGCACAGGTCCGCCTGCGTGAAGGTCACGTCCGGCTGCGTCTCGGGGTGGCCCTCGTACGGGTCGTCGGCGCCGAGCCCCAGCTCGTACGAGCGCGGGTGCCCGTCGCTGTTCCTGCTGGCCTGGCTGACCACGCGCCACCAGCGGCGGTCCACCTTGGTGAAGCTGCCCTCCTTGGCGATCGCCTTCTTCGTGGTCGACAGCTTGGCGTTCGAGACGCCCTGGCCGTCCAGCTTCGTGTCGTACTGCTCGACCTTCTCGCCGCCCTTGCCGCCGATGTTGAAGTCGACCCGCCAGAACGCGCTGTGGTAGTGCATGGTGGCCCGGTACTGGTCGTCCTTGCCGATCGGCCAGCCCTTGTCGGCGTCGGAGAACGTGCCCGGTGCCAGGTCGCCGGTCGCGCCGAGGCGGGCCGAGATCTCCCCGTCGTCGGTGAGCCGGTACTCGGACACGTACTCGTACCAGCCGACCTTGCTGATCGAGCGGAGCACCAGGTCGTGGCCCTGCTTCGAGTAGACGTTGGCGATCGGCTCGCCGGTCTCCTCGTCCCAGCCGGAGTCGTCGAGCCGGTAGGCCAGGCCGGACGGCTCGGCGCTGACGCAGAGCAGGTCGCGCACCTCGGGGTAGTCGCCGCCGTCGGAGCCGGCCCGCGCCGAGCCGCCCTTGCAGTCGTCGCCGGTGAGCGTCTGCAGCGCGTAGCCGCCCAGCCCGATGTCGGTGAGGTCGTTGTACTCCATGTCGCCGCTGTCGTACGGCACGTTGAGCTGCGCGAGCCGGATCGAGTTGAGCACCTGGGTCGGCTCGGGCTGCCGCTTCGTCGAGACGTAGACGTTGCTCAGGACCAGCCCGGCGAGGTCGTGCATGCGCCAGCAGAGCTGCCACGTGGTCCCGTTGGGCAGCGTCTCCTTGACGGTCGCCATGGCGCCGCAGGGCGACGGCTCCGCCGCGCCGGCGGGGGCGGGGGCGGCCAGGGCCAGGGCGGCCGTGGCCAGCAGGGCGACGGCTCCGGCCGTCTTCCGGTACGTCATGCTGCTGATGTCCTCGTTCACGAGAGCCGGGCGACCTTGTGCCCGGACAGGTCGATGATCAGGTCGCTCACGTTGATGAACTTGCCGTCCGCGGTCTCGACGATGAGCTGCACGCAGCGCTTCGCCCCGCACTGGCTCGCGCCCCGGTCGGCGGGCCGGGCCTGGTAGGTGTGCGCGGTGGCGACGAGCCCTTCCTTGCCGGCGAGCTGCTTGCCGGTCGTCTTCTCGTACGCGGCCTTGAATTCCGCGCCGAGCGGGTCGGCGAGCAGCAGGTCGAGGGCCACGGCGGCCTCGCGTTCCGACGCCGGCGGCTGCATGTTCGCCGCGGAGAAGGACTTGGCGACCTTGCCGGTCCGCAGGTCGACGACCTGCTTGATCAGCTTGTCGGTCCTGTAGTCGTAGAAGTAGAGCTCGGCCTCCCGCCCACCGCCCTCGGCGTCCAGGTCGGCCGACAGGTACTCCGGCCCGGCCTCGCCGGCCACGTTGCGGGCCTCCGCGGCGAGCTGCGGGGTGAGCGCGGCGGTGCGGGCCTTGTCGACCTCGGTGGTGGTCAGCGCGTCGCTGCCCTTGCCGGCGGCGGGCTCGGGCCCCGGGTCCGGGTCGGACACCCGGGGCTGCTCGGCCGCCGCACCCGTGGGTGCCGGGGACGGCGCCGCGTTGGCCTGCCAGGAGGCCACCCCGAAGGCGGCCGTCGCGGAGACCGTCGCGATGCCGAGCCCCCACCCCCACTTCCTGTAGAACTTCACTGTCGGCGTTCCTCCCTCGATCTGCGGTCCGGAAGGGACCATGCCGGGAGGAAAGTGAGATCCGCGTAAATTGATCTTTATCGAAGTGGTGCGAGCAGCCCGCGGGGCGGGACGGAGAAGATCTGCACCGGCCGTACGCCGCGGGAGCGCAGGATCGCATTGACCGCCATCGCCGCCGAGGCGGCCGAGCGCTCCATCAGCGCGCTGGGGAACGGCATCCGGACCCAGTCGCCGGCCAGGAACAGCCCGGCGGGCCCCGGTGCCACCGGTGGCCGGGTCGCGTCGCTGCCCACGTCGAACGCGGGGGCGTCGGAGCCGATCCGGGTGTCGCTGTCGAGGATCCGCAGCCCCCGCGTCTCCGGCCAGAGGCCGGTCAGCTGCGACCACATCTCCTGCTCCGCCTTGGCGGCGTCGAGGCCGGCGTCCGCGGCGTACGCGTGCAGCTCCAGCACCGCCCCGCCCGTGCGCCGGGCCCAGGCGGCCGGACCCCGCTCGGCGCGGTGGAACAGGCTCACCGAGTCGAGCAGCGGCTCCCGGGCCACGCTGCTGAAGACCGCGCGCCGCGCGTCGACGTCCCGGTCGGTCCAGAACCGGCTGACCGCGTACGGGGCTGTGGTGCGGATCGCCGCCATCGCGCCCGCGAGCTGGGGCGCCCGCCTCGTCAGACCCGGCGACGCCGCCACGATGCGCCGTGCCGCCGCCGGATCGGTCGCCAGCACGACGTGGTCCGCCCGCAGCTGCGCGCCGCCGGCCAGCGTGACCGTCCACGCGCGCTCGCCGCCGTCCGCTGTCTCGATGCGGTCCACGGCTGCGCCCGTACGGATGTCGGCGCCCATCGCTTGCAGGCGCCGGGACAACGGCTCCCAGATCACCGACTGGTAGTCGTCGTCCGGCGCGTCGAAGGCCAGCCCCTCGGCGTTGCGCAGGAAGTAGAAGTGGAACTGCATGATCATCTCGGCCGCGGACATCTCGGCCGCGTGGTTGAAGAACGAGTGCGCGAACACGTCGAACAGCAGCGCCCGCGCCCGCTCCGGCATGGCGAGCCGGTCGAGATAGGCCGCGGCCGACATCCCGTCGAACTCGCGGTAGGTCCGCTCCCGCGAGTAGCGCAGCAGCGCCAGCGACGCCGGACCGTCGACGTCGCGCATCTCGCTCAGCCGCAGGCTGGGGGAGCGGGCCACCAGCGCGAGCAGGCTCCACGGCGGCCTGCCGGGCAGGCCGCCGAAGTCCTCCTCCGGCCAGTCGCGCGACACCACCGGATAGTGGTCCGCGGGGCGCAGGAACCCGAGCTCGGGGTCGACCCGGCGGAGGATGTTCCGCCAGTTGTAGTACTGCCGGAAGAACGCGTGGAACCCGTGCCCGACCATCTGGGTGCTGCCGTCGGGCAGCGTGCGCGGCCACGCCGAGAGCCGCCCGCCGAGCCGGTCGCCGCCCTCGAGCAGGGTCACCGCGACGCCGCGCTCGGCCAGCAGCAGGGCGGCCGTCATCCCGGCGATGCCACCCCCGACCACGACGGTACGCACGGGGTGGTCCACGGTGGGCGGCAGTGACCGGTCGACGTGCACGAGGCGGTGGGCGTGGCGGCTGACGGAGGCTCTCATGCCCCGATGGTTCCCGGGCGCCGATCATCCAATCCGCGCCCCTCCGGGCTGCCGTTTCCCCGGCCGGGCAGGTCGTCCCGCCCGTGGCCCGGCAGGGTGGCCAGGAACTGGTGGAACGCCGCGTCGGTGCGGGCCGTGTCGCCCGTCGCGTCGAGGTCCAGCAGCAGCCCGCGGATGACCGCGAGCACGAGCGTGGCCAGCTCGGGGCGGCCGATGCTGCCCAGGCCGGCCGCGAGCGGTTCGAGCCAGTCGGTCGTCGCGGCCCGGCGGAAGTCGGGCCACAGCTGCTGCTCCGCGCTCTCCCGCAGCTGACCGAACATGCGCAGGAACGGCCGCCCGCCTGGCCCGGTCATCGACGCCCACGCGCGGGCGAGCGTGGCCGGGTAGGGCTCGCCGGGCCGGGCGCGCAGCAGGGCGCCGAACGTGCCGAGCTGGCGCTGCCGCGCGTGCCCGAGCACCGCGCGCAGCAGGGCGTCGCGCGTGCCGAAGTGGTAGAGCAGCATGCGGGCCGACGTGCCGGTGGCCCGGGCGAGCGGGCCGAGCCGGTCGGGCAGGCCGTGCGCGAGTGCGTGGTCGGTGCACGCGTCGAGCAGCCGCTGCTTGATCTCCGGTTGCGCCTGCCGTCCCATGGGCCCATTTTTTCGCGTAACGATCGCTACGTCTACCGTCGATCGCATGAGAGTCATCTTCGTGCACGGGGCCTGCGTACGGGACGGATCGTGGTGGTGGCACCGCACGGCGGCACTGCTGGGGGAGCGGGGCGTGGCGAGCGTGGCCCCGGCGCTGCCGAGCTGCGGCGAGACCGGGATCCCGGCCGGGTCCGCCGGCGCGGGGCTCGCCGAGGACGTGGCCGAGGTGCGCCGCGTGCTGACGTCGAGTGACGAGCCCGCGGTCGTGGTCGCGCACAGTTATGGCGGTATCGCGACCGCGGAGGCGGCGGCGGGCGTCGGCTCGGTGCGCCACCTGCTGCTGATCTCCAGCTACCTGCCCGAGCCCGGGCAGAGCCTGGCGGACTTCGGCGACGGCGGGCCCGCGCCGTTCCTGGACGCCGACCCGGGCGCCGGCACGTTCGGGGTGCGCCCCGAGCTGCTCGAGGACACGTTCCTGCACGACTGCGACGCCGCCGTCCGGGCGGAGGCCCCGGCCCGCCTCACGCGGCAGAGCCTCCGGGTGACCGGGCAGCCGGTCGCGGCGGCGGCGTGGCACGACGTCCCGTCCACCTACCTCGTGTGTGCGGGGGACCGGGGCACTCCCGCGCGGCTGCAGCGCGAGTTCGCCGGGCGGGCCGGGCGGACCGTGGAGCTCGACGCGGGGCACCACCCGTTCCTGTCGCGGCCGGACGCCGTACGCGACCTGATCCTGGAACTGTGACAGGGAAACCTCGCCGTAACATCTTTACTCATCGATATTAAGCGATTACCGTTCGCTGGGAGCGCTCCCAAACCCCCAAGGAGCTTCCGTGAAGAGATTGCTCTCCGCCTGCCTGCTGGCCGTCAGTACGCTGGTGGCCGTGGCAGTGGCCGGCGAAGCACACGCCGACACCCGGATCTGCGACCAGTACGGCAGCACCACCGTCGGCGGCCGCTACGTGGTGATGAACAACCGCTGGGGCACGTCCGCCGAGCAGTGCATCAACGTCACGAGCAGTGGCTTCTCCATCACGAGCCAGCAGGGCACCGGCAACACCAGCGGCGCCCCGGTCTCGTACCCGGCGGTCTACTACGGGTGCCACTACACGAACTGCTCGCCGGGGACGGTGCTGCCGCTGCGGGTGAGCGAGATCAGCAGCGCCACCAGCAGCGTCGACTTCACGTACGTCAGCGGGGCCACCTACGACGCCGCCTACGACATCTGGCTGGACCCGTCCCCGCGCACCGACGGCGTCAACGCGCAGGAGATCATGATCTGGTTCAACCGCCAGGGGAACATCCAGCCCATCGGCTCGGTCGTCGGCACCACCACGATCGGCGGCCGCAGCTGGCAGGTCTGGCAGGGCAGCAACGGATCGAACGCGGTCATCTCGTACGTCGCCGCGGCGCCCATCACCAGCTGGAGCTTCAGCGTCCTCGACTTCATCACCGACGTCCGCAACCGCGGCGCCATCACGAACTCGTGGTACCTCACCAGCATCCAGGCCGGCTTCGAGCCCTGGATCGGTGGCGCGGGCCTGGCAGTCAACAGCTTCTCCGCCGCGGTCAACGGCGGCGGCACCGGCCCCGGTCCCGGCCCCGGCCCCACCTCGTCGTGCCAGGTCTCGTACGCGGTGAACCAGTGGCAGGGCGGCTTCAGCACCGACGTGACGGTGCGCAACACCGGCACCGCCGCGGTGAACGGATGGACGCTGGGCTTCACGCTCCCGTCCGGACAGACAGTCACCAACTCCTGGAACGCCACCCTGGCCGGGTCGTCGGGGGCGGTCACCGCCCGCAACGTCGCCTGGAACGGCAGCATCCCGGCGGGCGGCAGCCAGTCCTTCGGGTTCCAGGGCACCTACAGCGGCTCGTTCTCCACCCCGGCCGCGTTCACCCTCAACGGCACCGCCTGCACCCGGGCCTGACCCCGGGTCTCTCGAACTCGGGCCGCCTCGACCGCCGACGCTCCGGCGCCGGGGCGGCTCGCTCCAACTCCCGCCGGCCACCGAGATGCGGCGCCGGGCCGAGGTGCCGCGGCTACAGGTACTGCCCGCTGGGCGGCCCGGCGTCCGGCGGGGCCGCCCCGCGCAGCAGCAGCGCCCGGCCAGGGTCCGTGCCGTCGAGGGTGAGCCACAACGCGCCGGTGGTGACGCAGCGGCCCAGCGCGGCCGAGGCGGGCAGGTGCACCGGCAGCGGCGGCAAGGGCTCGGGCCGCAGGTGCCGGAGCAGGTACTCCGCCGCGAACGGCCCCGAGACGCTGCGGGCCTGCCAGCAGAGGCACCGTCCGGCCTGCGCCAGGCGGGCCCGCTGCTCGGCGTCGCGCCGGCGGCCGTGCTCCCGGGCACGCCACCACCGGTGTCCCTGCCGGGCGCCGAGGAACGCCAGCACCGGGATGCCGATCCCGAGCAGCAGCCAGGTGCCGGCGACGACCGGCCGGGAGCCGTCGGTACTGCTGCCGCCGCCGGTGATCGCGACGACGAACGCCGTCACGGGACCGAACAGCGGCCCGGCCACGAACAGGAAGCTCAGCAGCGCCGCGGCCCCGTACCAGCCGGTCTGGTCCTTCGGCGGTGGTTCGGCGGGGTCGGCGTGCGGGCGCTGGCGGCGGTCGTCCTCGCCGAGGCGCGCTCCGACCACCCCGCCCTGCCGCTGCGGCTGTTCCGGTGGCGGCCGTTCGCGG
>CAKUMG010000199.1 GCA_934667465.1 uncultured Actinoplanes sp.
CGCCGGGACCAGCCCCACCCGGCCCACCGGGCCGGTTGCCGCCATAGGTCCCGCCCGCCTTGCCCCCGCCCTGCTTGCCGTAGACCGGCCCGGCACCGCCCGCGCCCACCGCGCCGCCCGCGCCCACAACGCCGGCCGGCCCGTAGGCCGCGCCGCGCTTCGGGGGCCCGCCGACCG
The DNA here is from genome assembly GCA_934667465.1 of uncultured Actinoplanes sp. Taxonomy (GTDB): domain Bacteria; phylum Actinomycetota; class Actinomycetes; order Mycobacteriales; family Micromonosporaceae; genus Actinoplanes. Next base: position 178 of record CAKUMG010000199.1, read on the forward strand.
CCAGCAGCTCGGTCTCGGCGTCGATGGGCTTCGGTCCCAGGATGGCGTCGTCGGCGTCGTCGGCGAGGTCGGCGTCCGCGAGCAGCGGCTTCTTGCGGTGCTTGACGATGCCGAACACGCCGGCGCCGACCAGCAGCAGGCCGAGGATGCCGACGCCGCCGACCATCCAGGTGATGTCGGTGAGGGTGAGGTCGGAGTACCAGCTCTCGCCGTCGCCGCCCGCGCCACCGGCTCCGCCGGCGTTGGCCTCGGTGACCTTGGTGGCCGGGGTGTAGCTGCGGATGTGGTTGGCCGTGTCGTCCTCGACCGCGCCGAAGTCGCCGACGGTCACGAAGCCCGCGCCGTCGGCGGAGTAGGCGATGGCCTCGCCGAAGACCTCGTTGGGGAGGCCGGTGCCGCGCGGCTTGTTCTTGAGCCCGCCGAGGACGTCACCGTTGGCGACGTCCCACTCGAACGCGTCGAGGTAGGTGCGGAGCACGACCTTCTTGCCGTCGGGCGAGACCGCGCCGCCGGTGACGATGCCCTGGCCGCCGGCGAGCCGGGAGAACGCGTTGCCCGCGGTGTCGGTGCGGGGGAGCTCGAGCTCGCCCACCTTCGCCAGCGGGGTGCCTTCCTTGTTGTTCGTCTTGAGCGCCGCGGTGGGGCTGTAGAGCAGCGCCCCCGAGAGCTCCTTGGTGACAATGATCGGCTTGCCCGCGCCGTCGAGCAGGAGCGCCTCGGCGTCGTGCTTGTCGCCCTCGGGATAGGCCAGCCGGTGGATCTTGGGTTTGGCGGAGCCGTCAACGGGCATGGTCCAGAGCGCGATGGTCCGGCGGGTCGTGGCGCCCTCGTCGCGGACGCTGTTGTCGCCGGTGTCGGCGATCCAGAGCGTCTTGCCGTCGGGCGAGAGGATCAGGTCCTCGGGGTCGAGCGGTCCGTCGCCGCTGTAGGCGACCGAGTCCCGGATCGCGCACTTCTTGTCCAGGAAGAAGACCCGCTTCTTCGCCTCGTCCTCGGTGCCGTCGTTGATGACGATGTAGCCGTCGTCCGTGGCCACGATGCCGGACAGCTCGCCGAGCAGCGGATCGGTGACCTTGCACACCTTCTTGCCGGCGGCGGCCTTCGCCGTCGAGGCGGCTGGCGCCTCCTCGGCGGAGGCGGGTGCGGCACCCATCGTCACCAGCCCGGCGGCCAGGACGATCGGGAACACGAGACGACGCATCCGATCAGTGTCGCACGCGTCGCAACGTATCGGTGTTACGCGCGGATCAAGGCTGGTCAAACGGGCCGCGCCGGGGCACGGAACGAGAGGATCCGGCCACTGTGCGGGTCCATGTCACATACCGCTGGTAACGGGAAACGGCGCAATTCCACATTGGATGACACGGGGTACGGGAAGGCCCCGCGCCCGGAGCACCGGGGCGGGGCCTGACGGACGTGCGGAGGCGGGTCAGACCCGGAACGGCTCGAGTTCCGCCGCGGTGTGCTGGTCCACCCGTACGCGCAGCTCCGAACCCTCCTCGGTGTGCCGCGTGTCGAGCACCTGCCCTCGCCGGTGGATCCGGGCGACCAGGTCACCCCGGTCGTACGGCAGGAGGACCCGCAGGTCGACGGCCGGGCGCGGCAGCCGCTCGGCGATCGCCGCGTGCAGCTCGTCGATGCCCTGCCCGGAGTGCGCCGACACGAAGACGGCGTCCGGCCAGGTGCGCTTGAGCCGCAGCAGCGTCTCCTCGTCGGCGGCGTCGACCTTGTTGATGACGAGCAGCTCGGTGATCTGGTCCGCGCTGACCTCGCCCAGGACCTCGCGGACCGCGGAGACCTGGCCCTCGGGATCGGGGTGGGCGCCGTCGACCACGTGCACGACGAGGTCGGCGTACGACACCTCCTCCAGCGTCGAGCGGAAGGCCTCGACGATCTGGTGGGGCAGGTGCCGGACGAAGCCGACCGTGTCGGAGATGGTGAAGACGCGCCCGTCCTCGGCGGCGGCCCGGCGGGTGGTCGGGTCCAGGGTCGCGAAGAGCGCGTCCTCGACCAGGACACCCGCCTTGGTGAGCGCGTTGAGCAGGCTGGACTTGCCGGCGTTGGTGTAGCCGGCGATGGCCACCGCGGGAACACCGCTGTTGGAGCGCTTGGAGCGCTTCGTCTGCCGTACGGTCCGCATGGCCTTGATCTCGCGCCGCAGCTTGGCGATGCGGATGTTGATCCGGCGCCGGTCGGTCTCGATCTTGGTTTCACCCGGACCACGCGTTCCCACGCCGCCACCGGAACCGCCACCGGCGCCACCGCCCTGCCGGGACAGCGACTCACCCCAGCCGCGCAGTCGCGGGAGAAGGTACTGCAGCTGGGCCAGCTCGACCTGCGCCTTACCTTCCTTGCTCTTCGCGTGCTGGGCGAAGATGTCGAGGATCAGGGCCGTACGGTCGACGACCTTGACCTTGACCTGCTCCTCCAGCTTGCGGAGCTGCGACGGGGACAGCTCGCCGTCGCAGATGACGGTGTCGGCGCCCGTGGAGATGACCACGTCGCGCAGCTCGTCGACCTTGCCGCGGCCGATGAAGGTCGCGGCGTCGGGGCGGGAGCGGCGCTGGATCAGGCCCTCGAGCACCTGGGAGCCGGCGGTCTCCGCCAGCTGGGCGAGCTCGGTCAGCGAGTTCTCGGCCTCGGAGACGCTGCCCTCGGTCCACACGCCGACCAGGACGACGCGCTCCAGACGCAGCTGCCGGTACTCGACCTCGGTGATGTCCGTGAGCTCGGTCGAGAGCCCCGCCACGCGCCGCAGCGAGTGCCGCTCCTCGAGTTCCAGCTCACCGGTCGTGACGTCGGGTTCGAAAAGCTCAGTTCGCAAAAGGTGACCTCCTCAGCCCGATGGTGTCACGCCGGGTGTACCGAGCGCATCCACATATGCGGGCCGAGCGTTTTCGTAGGAGTGCCTGACTCACTAGTAACCACCGCGCTGGAACCGGCATTCCCGTCGGGGAGAGAATGCGGGGATTCACCCGCCAACGACGGAGGGACTCCCGTGGTGACCACCCGCCTGCCCAGCGCAGGATTCTCGATCACGATCCGTATCGCCGTGACCGCCGACGCGTCCGCGATCGGCCGGCTCACCACCTGTGTCGGCGAGGCCGGCGCGATCGTGACGGCCCTCGACGTGGTGGACTCCGACCCCGGCCGGGTCCTCGTCGACCTCACCTGCGACACCGCGGACGCCGCCCACGCCGACCAGGTCGTCAAGAGCCTGGAGGAACAGGACGGCGTCGACGTCCGCAAGGTGTCCGACCGGACGTTCCTGCTGCACCTCGGCGGCAAGATCGAGGTCTCCTCCAAGGTCGCCCTGCGCAACCGGGACGAGCTCTCCCGCGCCTACACCCCGGGCGTGGCGCGGGTCTGCATGGCGATCGCGGAGAACCCTGCCGACGCCCGCCGCCTGACCATCAAGCGCAACACGGTCGCCGTGGTCAGCGACGGCTCCGCGGTCCTCGGCCTGGGCAACATCGGCCCGGCCGCGGCGATGCCGGTCATGGAGGGCAAGGCCGCCCTCTTCAAGCGCTTCGGCGGCGTGGACGCGTGGCCGGTGGTGCTCGACACCCAGGACACCGACGAGATCGTCAACATCGTACGGGCGATCGCCCCGGCCTACGGCGGCATCAACCTCGAGGACATCGCGGCGCCGCGGTGCTTCGAGATCGAGGCCCGGCTGCGCGAGCTGCTCGACATCCCGGTCTTCCACGACGACCAGCACGGCACGGCGATCTGCGTGCTCGCCGCGCTGACCAACGCGCTGCGGGTGGTCGGCAAGAACCTGGCCGACGTCCGGGTCGTCGTCTCCGGCGCGGGCGCCGCGGGCACCGCGATCATGAAGCTGCTGCTGCGCCAGGGCGTGGGCGACATCATCGCGTACGACCGGCGGGGTGCCCTGCACCGCGGCATGGCCGACATGAACGAGACCTGGCAGTGGCTCGCGGAGAACACGAACCGCGACAACTACTCGGGCGACCTGCCGGGTGCCATCGCGGGCGCCGACGTGTTCATCGGCGTGAGTGCCCCGAACCTGCTCACCGGCGACGACATCGCGAAGATGGCGGACCGCTCGATCGTGTTCGCACTGGCCAACCCCGACCCGGAGGTGGACCCCCGCGAGGCGCGCAAGCACGCCGCCGTGGTCGCGACCGGCCGCTCGGACCAGCCGAACCAGATCAACAACGTGCTGGCCTTCCCCGGCGTCTTCCGCGGCATGCTCGACGCGAGCGCCGAGGCGTTCACCGAGGAGATGGCGCTCGCCGCCGCCATGGCGATCGCGAACGTGGTGGGCGAGGACAAGATCAACCCCACGGTCATCATCCCGAGCGTCTTCGACTCCCGGGTCACCCCGGCGGTGGCGGCGGCCATCCGCGCCATCGCCAAGGGCGCCCCGGCACCGTCGAACCCGGCCGCGGTGCCGGCTGCGGAGCTCGACGAGGCTCCCGAGCCGACCTTCTGACGCGCTTCCCGGGCGCGGCCCCCGGCTTCGAAGAGGCCTAGGACTGCGCCCGGGAGGTCCAGCCGGTCAGCTCGCCGGTGCGGTCGGTGATCAGGCCGGCCACCCCGGCGCCGACCAGGTCGGGCCAGAGGGTCAGGTCGTTGGCGGTCCACGGCATCACCGCGACGCCCGCCTCCGCCAGCTCGGCCACCGTCTCCGGCGAGCCGAGCACGGCGGTCATGGACGGGTTGACGAAGGACACGCCCAGCTCGCGGGCCACCTCGACCTGGGAGGTGTCGAAGGGGTCGCGCAGGAAGCCGCGGCGCACCTCGCCCGAGGCGTCGCCGGCCAGCCGCACGATCGCGGGGTCGAAGCTCTGCACCACGGTCCGCTCGAGCAGCCCCGCGTCGGCCACCAGGCCGAGGATGTTCTTGACCTCCAGGAGCAGCTCGACCCGATCGCGCGCGTACGGCGCCAGGAGCTCGAGCACCTCGGTCAGCCGCGGCACACCCACCCCCGCGTACGCGCCGGAGAACCACGTCCCCGCGTCGAGCCCGGCGACCTGGTCCAGCGTCAACTCCCACACCTTGCCGGAGCCGTCCGTGGTCCGATCCACCGTGCGGTCGTGGATCACCACCGGCACGCCGTCGGCGGTGGTCCGCACGTCGAACTCGATGAACGTGGCGCCCGCGTGCACGCCGGCGAGCAGGGCCGGCAGGGTGTTCTCGGGCGCGACCGCCGAGTAGCCCCGGTGCGCCACGCGGTGCAGCGTCTCCGTCACGCGAGCACCGCCAGGTCGGCCTCGCCCGTGGCCACGAGCACCGCCGGGCCCGCCAGCCACCACCGCCCCTGCGCGTCGGCGGTGACCCGGAGCCGGCCACCCGGCACATCGACGGCCACGGTGCCGGCCGAGAGGCCCGCGTCGCGCAGGGCCACCGCGCCGACCGCCAGGGCGCCGGAACCGCAGGACAGGGTCTCGCCGGAGCCGCGCTCGTGGACCCGCATGCGCACGTGCAGGTCGGCGCCCTCGACGCCGTCACCCGGGGTGGTGAACTCGACGTTCACCCCGTCGGGGAAGACCGCGGGGTCGTAGCCGGGCGCCACGTGCAGGTCGAGGGCGCCGAGCTGGACGCCGTCGTGCAGGGCGGTCACCAGGTGCGGGTTGCCGCAGTTCACGGCGATGCCGGGCAGGGTCAGCGGCCCGACCGTGGTGGTGCTCGCCGCGTACACCTCGGGGCTGCGCATGCGCACCGAGATCAGCTCGCCCTCGGGGACCGCGTGCACCACGCCCGCCCGCGTCGCGACCGGCAGGCCGTCCTCGCCGGGCGCCGCGAGATCGTGGGTCAGCAGGTAGCGGGTGAAGACGCGGACGCCGTTGCCGCACATCTCAGCGATCGACCCGTCGGCGTTCCTATAGTCCATGAACCACTCGGCGTCGGCCGCGAAGCCGGCGCCCTCGGGGTGCTTCGCGCTGCGGACGACGCGCAGCACGCCGTCGGCGCCGATACCGCGGTGCCGGTCGCAGAGCGCGGCGACGAGCGCCGGGGTCAGCTCGAGCGCCCCGTCGGGGTCGGGGAGGATGACGAAGTCGTTGCCGGTGCCGTGGCCCTTGGTGAAAAACACGCCGTCCATCATCGCTCAGCCGCGCGAACGACTGCCAACGAGGGCTTTCCGCCGGTCAGCCCGCCCCGTCCCCGCCGCCCCGGACGATCGTCACCGCGTCCCGGACGAGGGTGGGCGAGGCGGCGTCGAGCCAGGTGATGCGCGGGTCGCGGCGGAACCAGGAGCGCTGACGGCGCACGAAGCGCCGCGTGCCGCGTACCGTGTCGTCCTTGGCCTCTGCCTTCGAGAGCGTGCCGTCGAGCTCGGCGAGCGCCTGCTGATAGCCGAGCGCCCGGCTGGCAGTGCGGCCCTCCCGCAGGCCGGCCGCGTCCAGGGCACGCACCTCGTCGAGCAGGCCCTGCTCCCACATCAGGTCCACCCGCTCCGCGATCCGCCGGTCCAGCTCCGCGGTGTCACGATCCACCCCCACCTGTACGGAGGGGTAGTACGGCACCGGGTCCGGCAGGTGCGCCGTGAACGTGGTCCCGGTCATCTCGATCACCTCGAGCGCCCGCACGATCCGGCGCCCGTTGGACGGCAGGATCTTCGCGGCCGCCTCCGGATCGGCCTCCCGCAGCCGGGCGAAGAGCGGCGCCGGCCCCCCGTCGGCGAGTTCGGTCTCGAGCCGTTCCCGAATGGCGGGATCCGTGCCGGGGAATTCGAACTCCTCCAGGACGGCGCGGACATACAACCCCGAACCACCCACCAACAGGGGTACGCGGCCCCGCGCCACGATGTCCTCGACGGCGGCCCGGGCATGGAGCTGGTACTCCGCGACGCTCGCGGCGACGGTGACGTCCCACAGGTCGAGGACGTGGTGCGGGACCTCCCGCTCGCCGACCGGCAGCTTGGCGGTGCCGATGTCCATCCCGCGGTAGAGCTGCATGGAGTCGGCGTTGATCACCTCCCCGTCCAGGGCCTTGGCCAGGGCGAGGCTGAGCGCGGTCTTGCCGGCCGCCGTCGGTCCGACGACGGCCACCACACCGGGGGCAGGGAGCAACGGCACGCAAGCCACCGTAACGGGCTGGTCACGGTCATCTCGCGCGGTCTCCCCCGAACCGGGTTGGACCTGTGACAATGCGCGAGAAAGAATGCCGATGGAAGAATGGCATTCGACTGCGCCATGGCGGTGCGAACGGGCAGCGACGCTCGAGACACCGGGAAGACGAGGATGGGCTCATGAACGACTGGACGACCTTCGGGCGCGTGGACGCCGACGGAACCGTCTACGTCAAGACAGCCGAGGGCGACAAGGTCGTCGGCTCCTGGCAGGCGGGCACGCCCGAGGAGGGCCTGGCCCACTTCGCCCGGCGCTTCGCCGACCTGGTCACCGAGGTCGACCTCGTGGAGGCCCGGCTCAAGTCCGGCGCTGCCGACGCGGCGCACTCGCTGACCAGCGTGAAGCGGCTGCGGACGACCCTCGACGAGGCACACGTCGTCGGCGACATCGAGGGGCTCGGCACGCGGCTCGACGCGCTCGAGAAGCTGGCCGACGCCAAGGCCGACGAGGCGAAGGCGGCCCGCGAGGTGGCCCGCACCGAGGCGCTCGCGCGCAAGACGGCGCTGGTCGAGGAGGCCGAGACGATCGCCGCCGAGGCGACCGGCTGGAAGAGCGCGGGCGACCGCCTCAAGGAGATCCTCGACGAGTGGAAGACGATCCGCGGCGTCGACAAGAAGACCGACGGCGAGCTGTGGAAGCGCTTCGCGGCCGCCCGCGACGGCTTCACCCGCCGCCGCGGCGCGCACTTCGCCACCCTCGACGGTCAGCGCAAGCAGGCGCAGACCGCCAAGGAGGAGCTGGTCACCGAGGCGGAGACGCTCTCCCAGTCGTCCGAGTGGGCCCCGACCGCCGCCCGGCTCAAGGAGCTCATGACGGAGTGGAAGGCGGCGCCCCGCGCCGCCAAGGAGGCCGAGCAGCGCCTCTGGGAGAGGTTCCGCGCCGCCCAGGACGCGTTCTTCACCCGCCGCAGCGAGGTCTTCTCGGCCCGCGACGCGGAGTACAAGGGCAACCTGGACAAGAAGCAGGCAGTCCTCGCCGAGCTCGAAGCCGTGGACGTCGACGCGGACCCGCGCGGCGCCCAGAACAAGCTCCGCGACCTCCAGGCGGCCTGGCACGACGCCGGCCGGGTGCCGCGCGAATCGGCCGCCGGGCTCGACCGCCGCTGGCGGGCCGCGGAGGAGCGCATCCGGATCGCGATGGACTCGGCGTGGCGCAAGACCGCCCCGCAGGACAACCCGCTGC
>CAKUMG010000200.1 GCA_934667465.1 uncultured Actinoplanes sp.
GCCGCAGGGCGACCGCAGCGACGCCGACGAAGCCGCCTACGTCGTCGACGACGACAAGGACACCGTCCTGCGGACACAGGGCTACAAGCAGGCCAAGTTCGCCGACTACAACAAGCCGGGCATGGGCCTGCTGATCAACCTGGGCACCCCGCGGACCGTCAGCGACGTCCGGGTCGAGGCCTCGGCCCCCGGCATCGCGATGGACATCCGCACCGGCCCGAACGACCCGGGCAACACCTCCGCCGGCGACGACAAGATCGCCAAGGAGTGGAAGAAGCTCGGCGACGGCGAGACCGAGAAGACCGACGGCACCAACTCGATCTTCAATGTCTTCGACCCGCAGCAGAAATACCAGTACATCCTCGTCTGGCTGACCGAGCTGCCGCAGGACACCGACGGCGACTACCGGGTCGAGATCTCCAAGGTCGAGGTGTACGGCAACTGACGCGCCGCGGCCGGGAGGCACCACGGCTTTCCCTGCTCGGCTAGATTGCTGGCGTGACCACAGGGAGCGAGCGAGGCGACACGGGCCCCGGCCCGACCGACGCGGAGCTCCTGCGCGCCCACGTCGAGGGCGACCCGCTCGCCTTCACCGAGCTGGTCCGCCGGCACCGCGACCGGCTGTGGGCCGTGGCCCTGCGCACCATTGGCGACCGCGAGGAGGCCGCCGACGCCGTCCAGGACGCCCTGTTGTCGGCGCACCGCGGGGCGGCCCGCTTCCGCGGCGACTCGGCGGTCACGACCTGGCTGCACCGCATCGTGGTGAACTCCTGTCTCGACCGGATCCGCCGGCGGCAGGCGCACCCGACCGTGCCCCTGCCCGACGGGCGGCACGGCGACGACGGGGGAGCGGGCGGAGCCGAGCCGGCCGCGCCCGTCCAGGACCACGACACCGCTCTCGTCGTCCGCGAGGCGCTCGCCGCGCTGCCGGCCGAGCAGCGGGCCGCCCTGGTCCTGGTCGACGTCCAGGGCTACGCGGTCGTGGAGGCCGCCGCCATCCTGGGTGTCGCGGAGGGCACGATCAAGAGCAGATGCGCGCGGGGCCGGGCCCGGATGGCCCTGATGTTGAAACACCTGAAGACCGGCTCGGACGACCAGCCGGGAGACCCGCATCACGGTGGGAACCCCGGCGGTGCCGGGCGCGTCTCAACCAGGTCGGGTGGCAGAGGGGATCGGTCGTGACCGGGGCGGAGTTCAGCGGGGTCGACATCGACCTGCTGGCCGACTATGTCGGCGGCGCCCTGGACGGCACCCCTGAGGAGGCCGCCGTCGCCCGCCTGGTCGCCGAGGATCCCGCCTGGCGGGAGGCCCATGCGGAGCTGGCCGCGGCAACCGGTGCCGTCGGCGCGGCGTTGCGGTCGTGGGGGGCCGAGCCGGAGCCGATGCCCGCGGAGGTCGTGGCGCGGCTCGACGCGGCGCTGCTGACCGTGGGGTCCGGCGGGGGAGACGTCGCCCGGGCCGGGTCCGTCGGGTCGGCGAGCGTGGCCGGCGCGGCAGACGCGGGCGCCGCCGGGCCCGCGCGGCATCTGACCGCCGTACGGGATGGGGAAGCGCAACCATCGACGACCCGCAGCCGATCCCGGCGCCTGCGGTGGGCTGCTCCGATCGGCGTGGCGGCGGCCGCGCTGGCGTTCCTCGGTTTCGGCGTGCAGCAGTTCGGGTCGTCCGGCAATGAGGATCAGGCGACCTCCGCGGCGGCTCCCGGCTCGGCGGAGCAGTTCTCCCTGTCGGCCGAGCCCGCGGTGTCCAGCTCCGGGCGGGACTACACGCCCGAGTCCCTCGCCGAGCTCCCCTCGCAGATCATGGCCGCTCCCGAGGCGGCGGAGGCCCAGCCGTCGGACGCGGCCGGCGAGCAGCGCGCCAAGACCGGCGTGGCGGCCACCGACGCGTCGCTCGACCGGCTCCGGCTGCCCCAGGCGCTGCTGGCCTGTCTCGAGGCGATCCAGCGCGAGCACGCCGGCACCATTGCCGCTCAGACGGTCGACTACGGCCTGTTCACCGGCATCCCGGCGGCGATCGTCCGCTTCACGGCCGGCGACGGATCGTGGGCCTGGGCGGTCGGCGCGGACTGCGGAACGCGCGGCTCCGGCTCGGACAAGCTGGCCGCCGTGCGGGTAGGCTGATCGGATACCCGCACGTCGTGGGCGGGTTGCGCCGCCGTTGTGCAGCTGCGTCGAGAGCCGTTATGTCGCAGCCCACTATGCCGCATCCCACACGATGTGATCCGGGGGAATGCAGCTCTCATACCATGGCGTTCTAGCGTGCGATGTCGCCGGAAGTCGGCGCGACCAGACTGAGGAGTCGGCAGTGGACGAGGTCCGCAACCTGATCATCATCGGCTCGGGGCCGTCCGGATACACCGCGGCGCTCTATGCCGCCCGGGCCAACCTGAAGCCGCTGGTCATCGAGGGTGTGCAGTCCGGTGGCGCGCTCATGACCACCACCGAGGTCGAGAACTTCCCGGGTCACCCCGACGGGATCATGGGCCCGGAGCTCATGGACAACATGCGCAAGCAGGCGGAGAAGTTCGGCGCCGAGTTCATCACCGACGACGTGACCCGCGTCGAGCTGACCGACAAGCCGACCGCCGCCGGCGCCGAGGGCCTCAAGACCGTCTGGGTGGGCGAGAAGGAATACTTCGCCCGCGCGGTCATCCTCTCCACCGGTTCGGCCTGGCGCCCGCTGGGCGTGCCGGGTGAGCAGGAGCTCCTCGGCCATGGTGTCTCGTCCTGTGCGACCTGTGACGGCTTCTTCTTCCGCAACCACAACATCATCGTGGTGGGCGGCGGTGACTCCGCCATGGAGGAGGCCACCTTCCTGACCCGCTTCGCCGAGACGGTGACGATCGTGCACCGCCGCGACTCGTTCCGGGCGAGCAAGGTCATGCAGAAGCGCGCGCTGGACAACCCGAAGATCAAGGTCGAGTGGAACTCCGCGGTCGAGGAGATCCTCGGCGACGACGGCAAGGTCGTCGGCGCCCGCATTAAGAACGTCGTCACCGGCGAGACCAAGGTCCTCGACGTGACCGGTGTGTTCGTCGCGATCGGCCACGACCCGCGCAGCGAGCTGTTCAAGGGCCAGGTCGAGCTCGACGACGAGGGCTACGTCAAGGTCGACGCCCCGAGCACCCGCACCAACCTCTCCGGTGTCTTCGCCGCCGGCGACCTGGTGGACCACACCTATCGCCAGGCCATCACGGCCTCGGGCACCGGCTGTTCCGCGGCGCTGGACGCCGAGCGCTTCATCGCATCGTTCATCGAGCTCTAGAAAACCAGGCACAGCTGTAAACCAGGAGGTCCAAGTGGGAGCAAACCCGGCCGTCACAGACGCCACTTTCGCGAGTGACGTGCTCCAGTCCGACAAGGTCGTCCTTGTCGACTTCTGGGCCGAATGGTGCGCACCGTGCAAGAAGGTCGACCCGCTGCTTGCCGAGATCGCCAGCGAGATGGGCGACAAGGTGAAGATCGTGAAGCTGAACATCGACGAGAACCCCGAGACGGCTCGCGCCTACCGGGTCATGTCGGTGCCGACGCTCACCCTCTTCAAGGGTGGCGAGCCGGTGAACTCGGTCGCCGGCGCCAAGCCCAAGGGCGCCCTGGTCAACTTCATCGAGTCGGCCCTCTGATTCTCGGTATTCCGACGCCTCGCATCCTCACGGATGCGGGGCGTTGTCTTTAGGTCGCCGGGGAGTGACAAAACCGGGTCCCGGCGTGATCTGGCCGTGATCCGACGCACGGACCGGCCATCGATGTCCGGCCACCCGGGACACCACGGAGTACGCTCCGGAAGTTGCCCTCCTGCATTCCCCTCAAGCATCTAGGAGCCGCGCGTGCGCTCGATCCGACGTGGAGACACCGGTCCGGCCGTCGAGGAGATCCGGTCGATTCTGGTGACTCTGGAGTTGCTGGAGGCCGGGGGCTCCGACTACGACGACGGCACCGAGAACGCGGTCCGCGCCTTCCAGCAGAGCCGCGGTCTCGGCATCGACGGCATCGTCGGCACCGAGACCTGGGCCGCCCTCGACGGCGCCCGCTGGAAGCTCGGTGCCCGCACGCTCTTCCACTCGGTGCCCACGTTCCTGGTCGGCGAGGACGTCCGGACGCTCCAGGAGCGCCTGCTCGAGATGGGCTTCGACACCGGGCGCGCCGACGGCATCTACGGCCCCCGCACGGCCCGTGCGGTCGCCCAGTTCCAGCGCGAGGTCGGTCTCACCCCGGACGGCTCCTGCGGCCCGCAGACGATGAAGGGCCTGCGCCGGCTCGGCCGCAAGGTCGTCGGCGGCCGGCCCAACTGGCTGCGCGAGGCCGAGGCGTTCCGCCAGTCCGGATCGAGCCTGGTCGGCAAGACCATCGTCATCGACCCCGGCCATGGCGGCGCGGAGGATCTCGGCGTGGTCGTGCCCGACGGTCAGCTGCGCTGGACCGAGGCGGAGCTCGTCTTCGACATCGCGACCCGGCTCGAGGGCCGGCTCGCCGCCGCGGGCATGCGCGTGCACCTCACCCGCGGCCCGGCGCCGACCGGCACGATGACCGGCCAGGAGCGCGCGTCGCTCGCCAACAGCCTCGGCGCCGATCTGCTGATCTCGCTGCACCTCGACGGCCAGGAGTCCGCAGCCGCCGACGGTGTCGCCTCCTACCACTACGGCACCGGCAGCGGCGCCACCTCCACGGTGGGGGAGCGGCTCGCCAATCTGGTCCAGCGCGAGATCGTGGTCCGGACGGGCATGCGGGACTGCCGCATCCATGCCAAGACCTGGGAGCTGCTGCGCCTGACCCGGATGCCCGCGGTGCGGGTGGATCTGGGCTACCTCACCTCGCCCGTGGACCGCGAGCGACTCGTCGATCCGATGTTCCGCGAGCAGATCGTCGAGGCGGTGCTCGCCGCGGTGCAGCGGATGTACTACCCGGTCGAGGCCGACGTGCCGACCGGCTCGATCGACGTGCGGCAGCTACGGCTGGCGCTCGCCTCCCGCAACAGCTGAGCCTTAGCTGACCCTCGCACGACACCGCCCCGCTCGGAAAACCGGGCGGGGCGGTTCTGTCAGAACGATTCTCTCAGGATTTCGGGGTGGGGCGTTTCGGGCCTCAGTGGAAATATTTGAGGCCCACGACGCCGCTCACGACCAGCAGCAGGCAGAGAATGCGAGGGAGACTCGCCGACTCGCCCAGAGCCAGCATGCCGACGAGCGCGGTGCCGACCGCACCGATGCCGACCCAGACCGCATAGCCGGTGCCGACCGGAATCTCGCGAAGCGCGTAACCGAGGCCGGCCATGCTCAGCACGAGCGCCACCCCGAACACCACAGTGGGCATCGGCCGGCTGAACCCGGCGCTGCGATCGAGGGCGATGGCCCACACCGTCTCCAGCACACCCGACACGATCAGAACGATCCACGCCATGACAGACGCCTCCTCATAGGGGCGGTCGTCTTGTCAGGCCGGGTACGACACGCAACTCGTCCGGGACAGCCGCTGCGCGGTGTCACTTCCCACGATAGCAACGCACCCGGCCACCGCCATGTTCTGTTGCCGGTCTCACCACACCCGGCCCGCGGGTCAGCCCTGGGTCGAGGTCGTGGCGGGCGCCGGCCGGACGGGCCGCAGCAGCGTCTCCGGGCTCATCGACCCGAGCAGCTTCTCCAGCGCGTACTCGACGTCGGACTTCCACGAGAGCGCCGTCCGCAGCTCGAGCCGCAGCCGCGGGTAGCGCGGGTGCGGCCGTACGGTCTTGAAGCCCACCGACAGGAAGAAGTCGACAGGCGCGACGCACCCCTCCTCGCCCTCACCGGCCTCGCCGAACTTCGCGTCGCCGAACGCCTCGATCGCCTTCACACCGCGCTTCGTCAGGTCGCGCGCCACGCCCTGCACGAGCATCCGCCCCAGGCCGCCGCCCGCGAAGGCCGGCACCACGTGGGCGACCATGAGCAGCGCCGCGTCGGCACTCACCGGCGACGTGGGGAAGGCCATCGAGCGGGGCACGTAGGCCGGCGGCGCGAACATGACGAAGCCGGCCGGCATGCCGTCGACATAGGCCAGCTTGCCGCAGGAGCCCCACTCCAACAGCGTCTGCGACACCCAGGCCTCCTTTTCGAGGCCGGGATCGCCCGAGGCGCAGGCGCGCTCGGCCGAGACCGGATCCAGCTCCCAGTAGACGCACCCGCGGCAGGGCCGGGGCAGGTCCTCGAGGGTGTCGAGGGTCAGATTGACGAGGCGTCGCGACATCGCGGGACCCCCAGGAGTCGTGAGCTTTTCCGGACTGGTGACACGGTCGTCCACACATGCCACTCCGCGCCCCCGGGCGCGATCCTACGCCGCAATTGCGTCGAACGGCAGCGGAACGGACCCTCCCGGGTGTCCCGCACGGTGGCCGGACCACACGTCGGCACGCTTTTCCCGTCTAGCATGGGCCCCGATGGTGATACTCCGAGCGATGCAGAGGTGATCCGCATGTCCCTGCCGAACGACTCCGTCGGCACGACCCAGGACGATTACACCGACCGCTATGCGCGCCGGGTCCGGGGGATGACGACCTCCGAGATCCGGGCCCTGTTCGCGGTCGCCAGCCGCCCCGAGGTGGTGTCGCTGGCCGGCGGCTCGCCCTACATCGCCGCGCTCCCGCTCGACGCGGTCGGCGAGATGATGGGCCGGCTCGCCACCGAGCTCGGCACGACCTCCCTGCAGTACGGCATCGGTCAGGGCACGATCGAGCTCCGCGAGCGCATCTGTGAGGTCATGGCGCTCTCCGGCATCGACGCCTCGACGGGCGCTTCCCCGGACGACGTGGTGGTCACCGTGGGCGGGCAGCAGGCGCTCGATCTGGTGGCACGGCTGTTCCTGGATCCGGGTGACGTGGTGCTCGCCGAGGGGCCGACCTACGTCGGCGCACTCGGCGTGTTCCAGGCCGCCCAGGCACAGGTGCGGCACATCGCCATGGACGCCGACGGTCTCGTCCCGGCAGCCCTGGAGGCGGCCATCATCGCGGCCGGGGGGAGGGCCAAGTTCCTCTACACCATCCCGACCTACCAGAACCCGGCCGGCGTGACGCTGTCCGACGAGCGCCGCGACGAGATCCTCGAGATCTGTGAGCGGCACCGGCTGCTGGTGATCGAGGACGACCCGTACGGCAATCTCAGCTTCGAGGGCGAGGCGCCGCGACCGCTCCGGGCCCGCAAGCGCGACGGCGTGCTCTACCTCAGCACGTTCTCCAAGACCTTCGCGCCGGGGCTGCGCGTCGGCTGGATCCTCGCACCACACGCCGTCCGGGAGAAGCTCGTGATGGCGTCCGAGGCCAACATCCTGTGCCCGAGCGCGTTCGCCCAGGGCGCGGTCACGCAATACCTGACGACCATGCCGTGGCGCGAGCAGATCAAGATCTACCGCGAGATCTACCGCGAGCGCCGCGACGCGCTGCTCGACGCGCTGGAGGACCTGATGCCCGCCGGCACCACCTGGACCCGGCCGGCGGGTGGGCTCTTCGTGTGGGCGACCCTGCCCGAGGGGCTCGACTCCAAGGCGATGATGCCGCGCGCGATCGCGGCCCGGGTCGCCTACGTCCCGGGCACCGGCTTCTACGCGGACGGCACCGGCACCGGCAACATGCGGCTCAACTTCTCGTTCCCGCCACCGGAACGCATCCGGGAGGGCGTCCGCCGGCTTGCCGGCGTCATGGAGCAGGAGCTCGCCATGCGCGCCGTCTTCGGCCCGACAGCCACCCCGCGGCGCCGTGGCCCGGCCGCCGCGGACGCACCCGGCCCCGACTTGGCATGATCAGTCCCATGGCAACGTCCTCGTCAGAACCGCATGTCCTGGTCCTCGCCGGCGGCCTCTCCTACGAGCGCGACGTATCGCTGCGCTCCGGCCGCCGGGTCCTCGACGCCGTCCGCGCCGCGGGCCTCTCGGCGGAGCTGCGCGATGCGGACGTGTCCCTGCTCCCGATGCTGCGCGAGGATCCTCCGGACGCGGTCGTGATCGCCCTTCACGGCGCCACCGGGGAGGACGGCTCGCTCCGCGGAGTGCTCGACCTGTGCGGCATTCCCTATGTGGGTCCGACCGCTGCCGCCGCGCGCCTGGCGTGGGACAAGCCGTCGGCCAAGTCGATGCTGCGCGAGCAAGGCATCCGTACGCCGGACTGGGTGGCCCTGCCGCACGACCGCTTCTCGGAGCTCGGCGCGGTGGCGGTGCTGGACCGGATCGAGGAGCGGCTCGGCCTGCCGCTCATGGTCAAGCCGGCCCAGGGCGGCTCGGGGCTGGGCGCCTCGGTGGTCCGCGAGTCGGCGGCGCTCTCAGCGGCGATGGTCGGCTGCTTCGCGTACGACTCGACGGCGCTCGTGGAGAAGTACGTCGCCGGGATGGACGTCGCGGTGTCCGTGGTCGACCTGGGGGAGGGGCCCGTCGCGCTCCCCGCCGTGGAGATCGTGCCGCGCAACGGCGTCTACGACTACGCGGCCCGCTACAC
>CAKUMG010000201.1 GCA_934667465.1 uncultured Actinoplanes sp.
GAATAGCGCCGACCGCGGCGACCGCGCTGCCCGCGATTCCGAACAGAATCACGTCGGAAGTGTCGAAACCGAACGTGCCGGCCGCCAGAATACCGCCGAACGTAAAAATGCCCGAGAGGCCGTCGCGGAACACCGCCGAGGCAATCAGGAACCACAGGGTCTGCGGGGAGGTCACCTTCAGACGCACAATCGTGCGCCACAGGGCCCTATACGAGGCGAGCAGGCTACCCTGGCGGGCGGGGGAGAGACGCTCCATGCCCAGCTCCAGGAAGCGCAGCTCGCGGGTGGGGAGCACCTCCGGCAGGAAGCGCTCGCGGGTGCGCATCCGAATCAGCAACGGCACGCAGAAGATGAGGCACCAGGCCGCGGCGAACAGGGTGAGGAAGAGGAGCAGCCCGCCGATGGCGAGCGGGCGCGCCTCGCTCCGGAAGATGCCGCGCTTGACGGGGAACCCCGGCCTGGCCGAGCGAAGGTCCCGGTGCGCGGCGTGGGCGCGGCCCACGTGGTAGCCGATCACGATCACGGTGGCCGCGGTCAGGACCGAGGCGACGCTCACTACGGAACTCTGGTGGTACGTCATGCGAACCCCCTGGAGATGCGTGGCGGTGCCGGACGACCTCAGTGTGGGTGTCCGGCCCGCCCGCTACCAGGGGATTCATAGGCATATACCGGCTTCGAGGGCTTGATCCGGATTCGCCGGGCTGTCAGTTTTCCGATCTTTGCCGGGGCACGCACACCTTGACAGCGGCCGGCGCCACCTCGACCCGGATCTTCTTCACGGCCTCGCGGGCGCCGCCGTCGAGCTCGTACGTGAGCGGTTCGCGCAGCTTGACGTCGATGCGCTTGGCCCGCGTCATGTGCACGAACGGCGACTCGTCGGAGCGCCCGACCGCCATCCGGCCCATGGTGCGCGCCCACTGCGCCGCCCCGCGCGCGGTGGCCACGCCCACGTCGAGCCACCCGTCGTCGGGCTTCGCGTCGTCGAAGGCGGTGATACCCCCGGTGATCTGACTGACATTCCCCACCAGGACGCAGCTGGCCGTGTCGGTGAACCACTCGGTGCCGTCCACCCGGATCTTCGCCTCGGGGGCGGGATCCTCGACGTGACGCATGCCCGTCCATACGTACGAGAGCTTGCCGAGCCGGTCCTTCAGCTTGCCGTCCGCGTCGTGGATCATGGCGCCGTCGAAGCCGATGCCGGCCATCACCGCGAAGTGCTCGCCGTTGAACCTGCCCAGGTCGAGCTTGCGCCGGGTGCCGTGGAACGCGACCTCCACCGCCCCGGCCAGGTCGGCGGGCACGCCGAGGTTCGTCGCGAGCAGGTTCGCGGTCCCGGCCGGGATGATCGCGACCGGGATCCGCGCGCCGCCCTTGCTGTTCGCGAGCGTGTCCAGGCTC
Organism: uncultured Actinoplanes sp.; assembly: GCA_934667465.1. GTDB lineage: Bacteria > Actinomycetota > Actinomycetes > Mycobacteriales > Micromonosporaceae > Actinoplanes. Next base: position 1,399 of record CAKUMG010000201.1, read on the forward strand.
CGCTGCACCATGCCGTCGCCGCCCCACACCACGAGCAGGTCGGGCTTGGCCTCGATCAGCTTGCGCAGCTGCTTCGGCGCCTTCTTGCTCTTGGGTACCTCGCTCCACAACAGGTCGTCGATGCCCTCGTCGGTCAGGCGCCGGCGCAGCTCATCGAGCCCGCCACCGAGCGTCTTGCGCTGATGAGCGATCACGGCAACTTTCCGGGGGGTCCGCATAGGACCCGTCGATACCCGATGGGCCCGCTCAATTAACCGTCTGGCGCATGCGCTCCTCGGCGGCCGCGCTGCGGATCACCATCAGGCGCAGCTCGAGCTCCTCGGACACCATCGCCGCCAGGTGCTCCAGCGCCGTGAGCTGCCGCTGCGTGGCCTCGCGCGGCCGGTTGTCGATCACGTTCACCGTGCCGAGGCGGTACCCGTCGTGCGTACGGATCGGTGCCGCGGCGTAGAACCGCAGGCCCAGCTCGCCGCGCACCAGCGGGTGCTCCAGCGTGCGCGGGTCGACCGCCGCGTTGTTGATCACATAGACGTCGTCCTGCGTGATGACCGAGGCGCAGAGGCCCGGTTCCTTGCCGACCTCGCGGACGCCGGTCAGCCCCTGGCAGGCCGCGAGCCAGACCCGGTCGCGCTCGACCAGGGAAACGGTGGCGATCGGGGTGTCGAAGATCGCACCCGCGACGAAGGCGATCCGGTCGTACGCGTCCTCGACCGGCTGGTCGACGAGCCGGTAGCGGCGGACTGCCTCGAGGCGCCGCTGTTCCTCGGGACCGACGGTGTCGAGGTATTCGTAGGCGCCGGGAGACTCCGGTCGGCTGCTGGTCACTGTTCCTCCCCGAGGTGATCGCTCTCTGTCACGTCGACCCTAGTGAGAGTGCGGGGGGCCACCGCAATGCCGGAAACCGAAATTTTCGGCCGGGACGGGTGTCGCGAGCGGGAATGTCGCACAAACTGTCGGGTACAAGACGGGGGTGCCCCAACCGACAGCCGCCGTGGCCGGCCAACTAGCCCGCGATCTGGTTCTCTCCGTGGACGCCGTGCCCGATGCCGGGAGCGCCGCCGACGCGTCGGCGCGCCGCGAGCAACTCGGCGGGAAGGGTGCCAACCAGGCGGTGGCTTTGGCGCAATTGGGCGTACGGCCGGAGCTGGTGGCCGTGGCCGGCGACGACCGCATCGGCGACGCGCTGCTGGACCAGGCGCGCCGGGACGGGATCGGGACCGGCGCCGTGGTGCGCCGCCCCGGCACGCTGACCGGGCTCATCGTGGAGCTGCTCGACGGCGAGGGCCACTGGCGTTACGTACAGCACCTGCCCGAGGGTGTGCTCCTCACCGCCGGTGATGTCGAGGCCGCACGCAGCGTGCTGGCCGGTGCCGACGCCGTCCTCGTGCAGTTGCAGCAGCCGCCCGCCGCCGCGCTGGCCGCCGCCGAGATCGGGCGCGCCGCCGGCCGGCTCGTGGTGCTGGACGGCGTGCCGGACGAGGGCACGCGGGGGCGCCTGCTCGCCGCAGCCGACGTGCTGCGCGCCGACGAGCAGGAGGCCGAGCTGCTCCTGGGCGGGGAGGCCACGGTCGAGCGGGCACGCGAGGTGCTGGCCGAGGGGCCGAAGCTGCTGGCGCTCGGGGTCCGTGACGGCAACCTGTTCGTCTGGGCGGACGGCGAGCTGCGGCTGCCGCTCACGGACGAGCGGGTCGCCGACACCACGGGCGGTGGGGACGCGTTCACGGCCGCACTGACCGCGGCGCTGCTGCGTGGCGAGGAGTATCCGCGGGCGGCGCGGTGGGCGGTGGCCGCATCGGGTATGACCGTGGGACATCCGGGCGGACGGCCCGCGATGAGCGTTGCCGAGATCGAGAAGCGTGCGGAGGACATCGATGGGTGAGATCGGGCCGGCCGAGCTGTGGGTGGTCCGCGAGACCGGGCTGGGCGACGACGGGCTGTCGAGCTCGTCGCTGCGCCAGGCCGAATCGCTGTTCGCGCTGGCCAACGGGCACATCGGGCTGCGGGGCAACCTCGACGAGGGCGACCCCGACGGCATGCCCGGCACGTATCTGAACTCGCTCTACGAGGTGCGCGACCTGACCTACCCCGAGGCGGGGTACGGCTTCCCGGAGCGTACCGAGACGATCGTCAACGCCCCGAACGGCAAGCTGATCCGGCTGACGGTCGGTGCCGGCGGAAGGTCGGAGCCGTTCGACCTGCGCACCGGCACCGTCCGCCGGCACGAGCGCGTCCTCGACCTGCGCGCCGGAACCCTGCGCCGGGAGGTCGAGTGGGTCAGCCCGGGCGGCACCGCGATCCGGGTGCACAGCACGCGGCTCGTGTCGTTCCCGCACCCGTCCGTGGCCGCGATCCGCTACGAGGTGACGGCCGTGGACGCCGCCGTGGACGTACGGGTGGAGTCCGACCTGCAGGCCAACGAGCCGCAGCCGGAGGAGCGCGACGACCCGCGCTCGTCGGCCGTGATGCACGACGCGCTGAAGGGACTGTCGCACTCGGACGACGTGCTGCTGCACCGCACCGAGCGCAGCGAGCTCGAGGTCGCGTCGTCGGTCGCGCACCGGACGTCCGCGGGGGAGACGAAGGTCTCCTCGGAACCGGACCGGATCCGGACCGTCGTGACCGCCTCGCTGCCGGCGGGGGAGACCCTGCGGGTGGACAAGTTCCTCGCGTACGCGTGGAGTGAGCCGGACCCCTCGCCCAAGGCCGTCGCCGACCGCGACGCCGCCCTCGCGCTCGGCTTCGACACGCTCCTCGACCGGCAGCGCGAATACCTCGACGACTTCTGGGACAGCGCCGACGTCGAGCTCGACGGCGACGACGAGGTGCAGCAGGGCGTCCGGTTCGGACTGTTCCACGTGCTGCAGGCGGGCGCGCAGGCCGGACCGCACCCGATCGCCGCGAAGGGGCTGACCGGTAACGGTTACGACGGTCACACGCTCTGGGACACCGAGACGTTCGTGCTGCCCCTGCTGACGTACACGCATCCCGCCTGCGTGGGTCTGGCCCTGCGCTGGCGGCACGGCACGCTCGACGCGGCCCGTACGCGCGCCCGCGAGCTGCGGCTGGCCGGCGCGACCTATCCGTGGCGCACGATCTCCGGCCCCGAGTGCTCCGGCTACTGGCCGGCCGGCACGGCGGCGCTGCACGTCAACGCGGACATCGCCGCGGCGGTGCTGCGCTACGCGGGCGCCACCGGCGACGAGGACTTCCTGCTGGAGGCGGGCCTGGAGATCCTGGTCGAGACCGCGCGGCTCTGGCAGCGCATCATCCACGTCGACGACGACGGCGTCGCCCACATCGACGGCATCACCGGCCCGGACGAGTACACCGCGCTGGTCGACGACAACACCTTCACCAACCTCATGGTGCAGCACAACCTGCTCGGCGCCGCGGCCTTCTTCGACCCGCCGGAGTCCGCGGGCACCTCCGACGGCTCCGGGGCCGGTTCCGACGCCGCCGGTTCCGACATCGCGACGGCGAATTCGATCACCTCCGCCTTCGGGCCCAGCGGCGCCGCCGCGGCCGGGCGACGCCTGCGCGAGCTGGGCGTCACCGCGGAGGAGGTGGGCGAGTGGCGCTCGCTGGCGGGCAAACTGCTCATCCCGTACGCGGAGGGGCGCGCGGTGCACGAGCAGCACCACGGGTTCAGCCGCTTCGAGGAGTGGGACTTCGACGGCACCGAGCCCGGCGACTACCCCCTGTTCATCCACTACCCGTACCTCGACCTGTACCGCCGGCAGGTGGTCAAGCAGGCCGACCTCGTGCTGGCCATGATGCTGCGCAGCGACGCGTTCACGCCCGAGGAGAAGCTGCGCAACTTCGTGTACTACGAGGCCCGTACGGTCCGGGACTCCTCGCTCTCCGCCCCGGCGCAGGCGGTCCTCGCCGCGGAGACCGGCCACCTCGACCTCGCCCACGACTATCTCGGTGAGGCGGCGCTGCTCGACCTGCGGGCCGGCGGCGAGTCCAGCGGCGACGGCCTGCACATCGCGGCGTGCGCGGGCGCGTGGACGGCGCTGGTCATGGGCTTCGGCGGGCTGCGCGACCACGACGGGCTGCTGTCGTTCGCGCCGCGGCTGCCGCGGCACCTGCCGCGGATGCGCTTCCGCCTGCGGTGGCGGTCCAGCCGGATCATGGTCACGGTCACCCCCGGCAAGGCCACGTACGAGGTGACGGGCGGCGATGTGACGTTCACGCACCACGGCGACGAGGTCACCGTGACCGCGGGCGAGGCGATGACGATGTCCCTGCCCGAGGAGGAGTCGCGCCCGGCCCCGCCGTCGCCCAAGCCGCCTAAGGAGCGTCGGCGGGGGTAGCCCGCAACCGCACCTTCGTGATGGCCCGGCCGGTGACCTCGTCGACCTCCGCCGTGAACTCGGAGAGCGCGACCACCTCGCCGGGCCCGGTCGGGATGTGACCGAGTTCGGCGAGGACCATGCCCGCGATCGTGGTGTAGTCGCCCTCGCTGTGCCCGTCGGCGAACCCGATGTCGGGCAGGTCGTGGATCGGGAACGAGCCGGGCAGCAGCAGCGCGCCGTCGTCCTCGGTCACCACGGCCTGCACGTCCGCGTCCGTCTCGTCGTAGATCTCGCCGACGATCTCCTCGACCAGGTCCTCCATGGTCACGATGCCCTCGATCGCGCCCCGCTCGTCCACGACCAGCGCGAACTGCTGCCGCTCCAGCCGCAGCTGCCGCATCGCGTCGGACACCCGCAGCGTCTCGGGCAGGAACAGGCACTGGTGCGCCAGCGGATCCACCGGCCCGTCGCCGGTGACCAGGTCGCGCAGGTGCACCACGCCGACCACGTCGTCCAGCCCCGCCGGGCCCACCACCGGCGCCCGCGAGTGCCCCGCCGCGATCAGCTGCTTGAGCGCCGCCGGTGCGGGCAGGCCGGTCGCGAGCGTCGTCACGTCCCGCCGCGGCACCAGGATCTCCCGCAGGATCCGGTCCGCGATCTCGAACGCCCCGGAGATGATCGTCCGCTGCTCGGCCGAGAACTCCCGCTGCGCGGCGACCATGTCCCGGATCTCCTCCGGGCTGACCTCCTCGCGCTGCGCCCGCGGATCGCCGCCGGCCAGCCGCACCACCAGGTCGGTCGCGTGCCCGAGCAGCCACACCGCGGGCCGCGAGAACGCCGCCAGCGCCTGCAGCGGGCGGGCGGCCACCAGCGCCCAGCCCTCCGGCCGCTGCATCGCGATCCGCTTCGGCGCCAGCTCCCCGATCACCAGCGTCACGAACGTCATCACGACCGTCACCAGCACGATCGCCGTGGGCTGCGCGGCCGCGCCGAGGAACCCGAGCGGCTCGACCAGCGGCCGGGACAGCGACACGGCCGCCGCCGCCGAGGCGAGGAACCCGGCGAGGGTGATCCCGATCTGGATCGTCGCGAGGAACCGGTTCGGGTCGCGGGCCAGCCGGGCCAAAACCCGGCCCGTCCGCGAGGCGCGCTCCAGCCGCTGCAGCTGGCTGTCCCGCAACGAGATCAGGGCCATCTCACTGCCGGAGAAGGCGGCGTTCACCAGTATCAGCACGAGTACGAGCGCGATCTGCCCGCCTATGCCATCCACGTCAGCCCAGCCCCTCCGGCCACGGGTCACAAGACCCACACGCTAGCGACAGTCCGTGACGTCCGGGTGGCGCCGGGCCCAAATTCCTCGTCTTGAGCCTGGTTCGGCCCGATCTGTATCACCGCGGCCCCGGGTGTGCTTCCTGTCTCCCGAGCCGTCTGCCCACGGAGTGGCGGGCCGGATCAGCGCGGGCTGGGCGCGGGTGGGCGTGTGACGGGCAGGATCAGCGCGGGCCGGCACGGTGGGTCGCGGTGTGGCGGGCTGGGGTGCGGGTGGGTCAGCCGGACACTTCGGCCCAGACGCGCCAGTCGTCGAGGACGCCGTAGAGGGCCGGGGTGAGCCAGCCGGGGGCCGAGCGCTGGAAGACGCCGGGATCCATCTGACCCGCGCCGGCCGGGAGGGCGCCCAGCAAGTGCGGCACCAGCTCGGTCAGGTTGGACCAGTGCACCAGCTCGGGCGCGGCCGGCCAGGCGCCGAGCACGACCTTCGCCGTGACGCCGCGCCGGTCGAGCGCCTCGAGCGTGAGCGCGGTGTGGTTGAGCGCCCCGAGACCGGCCCGGGCCACCACGAGCGCCGGGACGCCGAGCGTGGTCGCGAGGTCGGCCATCGTCCACGCCTCCCCGGACGGGCGCACGCCCATCGGGGTCAGCAGCCCGCCGGTCCCCTCCACGAGCACCAGGTCGTGCCGCCCGGACTCGGCCCGGACGTCGTCGACCACCTCGTACAGCTCCAGCGGCGCCAGCTCCGCGAACCGGGCGGCGGGCAGCGGCGGGAGCGCCTCGGGATACGTGGCGAGCGTGCGGCAGGTGCGCGGCGCCACGAGCCGGCTGATCAGCTCGGTGTCGGAGGGCACGCCGTGCGCCGCCCCGGTCTGCCCGAGCTTGAGCACCGCGACCCGCAGACCGGCGGCCTGCGCGGCGGCGGCGACCGCGGACGTGACGACGGTCTTGCCGACATCGCCGTCGGTGCCGGTGATGAGCACGACGCCGCGCCACTCGCCGGGCTCCTCCGCCCGTGGTGCGGGTCGCGTCGCGGGCGGCCGGTCGGCGGCCTGCGCCGGGTGGCCGTCGTCCTCCGGGCGGACCGGTCCGACGCCCGGGGAGACGGGCGCCTCCGGGATCGGGTCGGGGATCGGGTCCGGTTCCGGCGGCTGCCCCGGCAGCGGCTCGTGGTCCGGCTCGGGTTGCGGCTCCGGCTCGGGTTCCACCGGAGGGGGTTCCGCCGGCGCGGTGGTGGGCGCGATCACCGGACCGACAGGCACCGGCTCCGGGCTGATCGGGATCACCGCAGGACTCACCGGGATCGGCGCGGGGCTGATCGGGATCGGCGCGGGGCTGATCGGGATCGGTGCGGGGCTGAGCGGGATCGGCGCGGGGCTCACGGGAACGATCGCGGGGCTGACCGGGATCGGTGCCGGGCTCACCGGGATCGGCGCGGGGCTGACGGGGGCCGCGGGCGGTGGTTCTTCCGTGGCGGGCTCGGTGGGC
>CAKUMG010000202.1 GCA_934667465.1 uncultured Actinoplanes sp.
GGCCGGGGTCTTCCCGCTGCCGCCGGCGGTGGTCTTGGTCCCGCCACCAGGAGTTTTGCCGCTCCCGGTGGACTTACCGCGACCGAACGGCCACAGGCTACCGGCCGGCTTCTTCGGGGCGGTGCCGGTGGACCTGGCCCCGGCCGGGGCCTTCCCGCCGCCACCCGCGGTGCCCTTACCCCTGCCGCCAGCAGTTCCGCGGCCGGTGGACCGACCGCGACCGCCGGAAGCCCAGTTGCCGCCGCGGTCGCCTCGACCCGAACCGTCCTTGCCGGTCTTGGCCCGGCGGGTGAACCTGCGCCAAGCCCACCAACCCACGCCCACCAGCAGCGCGAGCACGATCAGCCCGGCCCCCAGCAGCAACGCCATCAGCGGCGACACCATCCACATCGTCACCACCACCGCGGCGATGATCGCCATCACCACCAACGCCACCACCAGGCCCACCGGCGCCGGCGTCGTCTCCGTCAGCTCCTGCGAAGCGGCCTTGCTCTCCTGCTGCTTGTCCGGCTCCGCCGCCGCCGGCGGCTGCTCCGCCAGCACCGACAGATCCGGGGCAGGCATCGTCATGTCCGCCTGCTCGGTCTCCGGCATCGGGGCCGTCGTCTTCTCGTCGCGCATCTCGTCGTCCTCCCTTCGTTTTGGCTGCTCACGCCCCACGGTTATGAGCTGTTATGAGGCCGCTCCAGCCCGGACCGGGGCTATGCGCTGTGCCTGCTGCAGCCGGTGCAAGGCCCTCACGCGGCCCGCCCGTCGCTCAGGGCCAGAACCGGCCCGCCAGCGAGAGCGAGGATCTGCTCGGCCATGTCGCTGGCGATTTCCGCCGGGACGGCCCGCACGACCTTGCCGACGGTGCGATCGGAAATGTCGGTGATCTCGGCAAGCTGGGCCAGAGTGGCGTCCGGGTAGCGCACCCGGGCAACCAGCACCACGGCGACCTTTTCCGGTCGCACCGACTCCACGACCGGCAGGTTTTCCGGCAGCGGGACGGACGTCGGCAGCGCCGTCCGTCGGCCCGGGCGGCCGGAAATCTCCTGCTGCCGACGACCGGAAATTTCCGGCTGCCCCGCCGCGATTTCCGCCTTCTTCTCGGTGGCCCGGGCGAGCTGCCGGCGCAGCTTCTCCAGCTCCTCGAACGCCGCGTCCCGGCCCCGCTCGAGCTGGGCGATCTGCTGCTCGGCGACCGCCGCCCGGTTACCCGCCCGCTCCGCACCGGCCCGGGCTTCCTCGCGCTTGGCCTCCAACGTGCTGACCCGCTCGGCCAGCTCAGCGACGCGGCGCTCGGCCGCCGCAGCGGCACCGGTGGCCGCCGCGAGCTGCTGCCGCAACTGGTGTTCGGCCTGCTCAGCGGCAGCAGACACCTGCTGCATGTGCGCGTGGGCCCGCTGCTCGGCCGCCGCCTTGGCGGCCACCGCCCGCTCGGCGCTGTCCCGGGCCTCGGCCAGCCGGCCCTGCGCCAGTCCGGCCGCTCGATTCTGCTCATCGGCGTACCGGCGGGCATCATCACGGGCCTCGACCGCGTCACGGACCTCGGTCTGCAGACGCCCGATTTCCGCCCGGGCCTCCCGCAGGATTTCCTGCTGCTTTCCTGCCTCGATTTCCGCCTGAGCGGCCGCCTGTGCCGCCAAGGTTTCCACCTCAGCCGCCCGGGTTTCCGCTTCCTCCCGCGCTGCGATTTCCGCCTGCGCCTGCTGCTCGGCCGCCGCGATTTCCGCCTGCGCCTGTTCGGCCCGGGCCGTGATTTCCGCCTGCGCCTGCTCGGCGGCCGCCGCCGCGGCGGCCTTGGTTTCCGCCAGGGCCTGCCGCGCCGCGGCCGTTTCCGCCCGCGCCGCGCGGACCTCACCGACCCGCTGAGCCGCTTCCTGCTCGGCGGCGATTTCCTTGGCCGTGCGACCGGTCAGGACCTTGACCCGCACGACCACGATCGGCGCGATGCAGGCAACCGCGACGACCAGGCCCCACGGCGTGTCCTCGCCCTCGGTGATGTAGACCGGGAGCAGGTGCACCGCGATCTGGCAGAAGATCATCAGCAGCATCCCGATGACCATGTCCGCCCGCCGGCGCCGGTGGAACGCGGTGACCACGTACACGTCGATCATCACCGGGAACATCCAGGCGATGTAGCTGCTGAAATGCGCGAGTACCGCCAGGTCGAACTCGCCCTTCGCGGTGAGGATCACCGCGGCCGCCATCGCGACCCACGGCCCCGCCGCGGCGAACCCGTCCTTCTTCGTCTTGCCGTCCGCCTGCGCAACGCTGGCGATCGGCGCGGTCACCGGTCACCTCCAGCCCGGCCCACAGCCAGCCGCTGGGCCGACGAGGCAACCCGCTCACCGGCGGCGGCCGTCTGACGACCGAGCAGCTCCTCGGCCAGCTCCTGCTCGGAGTAGCCGAACCGCTCGTTGATCAGGTCCAGGCTCCGGCCGTAGATCTCCTGCGCCATAGCCTGCTCGGCGCACGAGTGGTGGCAGGGCCGGCCCCGGTTGTCGCGCATCTTGGTCGGCAGGCCGCATTCGTCGCAGGCCAGCGAGTGCTCGGGGTCGTAGTGGCCCGGGCCGGACCAATCCATACTCACCTTGACCAGCAGCTCACTGCTCATCGCAGACCTCCGGGCCGTTCAGGGCCTGCTCGACGCCCGCGTGGGTCTGCGCGGGGCTGTCGTAGACCGCGGTGATGCGGTTGTGCCGGTACGGCCAGCCCGCGACCAGCGCCGACAGCCACCCGACCGCCGCGTACAGCACCGTCGCGGCGGCGACCGCGGAGATCAGCCACCACAGCAGCCGCTGGTCGAGCAGGTCGGCCAGCATCACCACACCGGCGGCGGCGAACGCCGACCCGGCCAGGATGCTCAGCATCAGCGCCGTGGACGGCCGCCAGCGCACCGCTGGCACCTCGGACAGCCACCGGCCCGCCAGGCCGTGGAAGTCCCAGGCCGCCGAGCACACCGGGCAGCTCCACCCGTCGAGGCGAATCACGAGCGTGGTGTCGTCCAGAGGGCACCAGCGGCCGGTCTGCACGTCCGGCGGACTCTGATAGATCTCGCGCCAGGCCGGGGCCCCAGCCGGGGGAACGGCGAACGTGGTCATCGCGCGACCCCCACCCCGAGCTCGGCCGAAACGCGGTGCGGGTGCATGTCGCGCACGCGCAACCGGGGCCGCTCGACGTCGACGCCGACCAGAGGCTCGGCCGGGCCGAACTCGACCGCGGTGTTCCCGCCGGCGGCCTTGGCCCGGTATAGGGCCGCGTCCGCCGAGTGCATCACCGCGCGCAGGTCATCGCCGGGCAGGACCTGGACCAGGCCGACGCTGGCGCTCACCTCGACCCGGGCGCCGCCGTCGACGGTGACCGGCTCGCGCAGCGCCGCGACGACGTCGCGGGCCAGCATCATCGAGATCGCCCCGACCGGGCAGGCGGCGAGGATGACGAACTCGTCGCCGCCGAACCGGCCCACCAGGTCGGTGCCCGGGTCGACCAGCGTGGCCAGCCGGCGGGCGGTCTCGACCAGGACCTCGTCGCCGGCGGCGTGCCCGTGGGTGTCGTTGACCGGCTTGAAGCCGTCCAGGTCGACCAGGATCAGCGCCCACGACTCACCCGAGGCCATCCGGCCTGCCAGGTCCGCGGTGATACCGCGCCGGTTGACCAGCCCGGTCAGCGGGTCGTGCAGAGCCGCCGAGCGAACCTCGACCAGCTCGCCGTGAGCAGCCGTGAGACGGCGCCGCAGGCGGCGGTTGCCGTACACCGCCAGACCAGCCGTCGTGGTCGCCATTGCGGCCAGGACCGTGGAGAACGTCTTCATCGGGCGTCACCGCCATCAAGCGTTCGCAGAGCGGCTTTGGCGAGTTGGCCGATGCGGCTCTTGGTCAGGCCCAGGTGGGATGCCACCTTGGACAGCGGCGTCCGATGGTTGTTGACCAGCTCACCGACCGCATCACGGCGGATCCGCAGGAGCGTGGCCATCTGTGTTTCGAGGCAACGAGCCTGCTCTGCGGCAAGGCGTGAACGGCGCCACGGGTCTGTGATGGTGAGGAGGGCAGCTACATCGATGGATGTGGCCGCGGGCGAGTCAGTTGCCTCGTGTCGGGGTGGAGGTAGGAGACTGAGCATGGGGTCGTGCTCCTCTCATCAGGCGATCGACCCTGTTAGGGGGACCTCGGTGGGCCGTAATCCCGCCGAGGTCCCTGTCTTGTCAAGTCAAAGCGTCCATGCGCATTGACCAGACAATGCCTGTTGACGATGCTGCACCTCCGGAGCGTCATCGTCAAGAGTTATTGGCTCTTTGACTAGACAATTCATGATCTAGGAGGTAGACCTAAGCCGTGGACGGGATCAGGGGCAACACGCCGGCGTACCAACGCATCGCAGCTGAGCTACGTGCACAGATCGCGTCAGGCGAGTTGGCACCGGAAGCCCGGCTGCCGACCGAGCATGAACTCGCCGAGAGATGGGGCGTAGCGCGTCAGACCGTACGCAACGGCATCGGTGTGCTCGTCAGTGAAGGGCTGGTTGTCGCTCGACGCCCGCTCGGTCACTTCGTCCGCCGCCGCGAGCAGATGACCTACTACCCGCAGGAGGAGTCCCGCACGGCCGCACGTCCTGAGATGGACGTCTTCGTGCAGCAAATCAGTGCTGAGGGAAGGGCTCCCACCCAGAGCATCGATGTATCCCTGGTGCAGGCCAGTTCTGATATCGCCGGCCGCCTGCAGGTCGAAGAGGGCGCGCTGGTTGTCGCTCGCCGCCGGGTCCGCTACATCAACGGACAACCGGTCAACATCAACGACAGCCACTTCCCCCTGGACACGGTCAAGGACAGTGCCATCATGTCTCCCGCAGACGTAAAGGTAGGCACTAACCAGCTCCTTGCCGATCTAGGACATCCCCAGGTCAGAGCAGTTGATGAAATCTTCGTCAGGATGCCCACCCCAGACCAGATTCACCGGCTCGACCTCGGCCCGGGGACTCCTGTAGCTGTCCACTACGTGACTGGCTACACGGCTGACAAGCGCCCCGTGCGTTGCACGATCAACGTTCTTCCGGGGGACCTGCACCGCATCGTCTTCGAGCGCACCTTCGAGCGGAAGTGGCAGTGATGACGTTCCCGCAGTTCGTCGTTCGGCAAGCTCATGCTGATGAACTCGACACCGTCCTGACCCTGCTCCGGGAACGTGTTGAGTGGCTACGCGCCCGCGGCTCCGATCAGTGGTCGACCTGGGAAACCTGGCGAGCGAAGGTCCGCCACGCCCTTGAAGGCGGCAGTGTGTGGCTACTGCTCGACGGCACCGATCCCGTCGGAACCCTGACCCTCGAGTTTCAGGGCGACCCTGACTTCTGGGATCAAGAGGAGCTCGCTGAACCGGCCGCGTATCTCTCCAAACTCGCCGTACGTCTCGACCATGCGGGCCAGGAACTCGGTGTGCTACTTACCGACTGGGCTAGTGACTATGCCTACCGGCGAGGCTGCAAGTTCACCCGCTTGGATGCCTGGAAGACCAATCAGGAGTTGCACACCTACTACGGTGCCCGGGGCTGGAGGCACCTGCGCACGGTCGACGCTCCACGGCGCCGCAGCGGCTCGCTGTTCCAGTCGCCCGTCCGTCCTCTGCCTCGTCCCCAGCGAGAGCGACTGCAGGATGATTTGCCCTACATCGTCCTGAGCAGCACGAGGAGTGGCGCAGAAACCAACGAGCCAGATCCTGCGGGCAATTGGCACGCCACCCATGTCCATCGCGGTGGAATGCGCGTGAACTACGCCGTCCTCGAGTATCCCAGTGAGGCAATGTTTGTCGACTTCATGCGCTACAGGCTGCGGAACGAGCCCAGCACTGGATGGCAGATGGATGTCGTAGACAGGCACTTCACCAGCTGGCGCTACGAGGGTGCAGTGCTGGCGATGAAGGCTCAGCTCAACGAGGACTCGACATACGTCCTCACGCACCAGGAACTCACTAACGACTGCCGTATGGTCGCCGCGCCTGTACCGAGCGCATTGGCAGCTTTGCACGATTGGCGTCCACAGGAGACTGTCGGCGGCGAAGACTAATGGTTACGTGAATGCGTGTCGGTGCCCGGTTTAGTGCCGGGAGCGCCGTACGATCCGCCAGTAACTTTGTGACCTTGGAGGTTCTCCCCACCGCGCCCCACTGAGCGCGGGACAAGTACATAGACAGAGAAAAACCCTGAACCCCTCGAAGTCTGTTTGGCCGCAGTTGAAGAGGGATCCAGGGCCCTAACTCGGAGGCAACCATAACACTCGCTTCCGAGCGGGTGCTTTTTTGTCTCCGAATCGCCTGTCGGCGTGTCGGCATGCTGCCGTGCGCCCAGATTCCCGGGCACCCGCTCGTTCCTGTCACCGCCCCTGCCCGCTCTCTCGGGCCCTGGACGGGTTTACCCCTGTTGAGCAGGGGTTTTGTACGCACACACCACGCCGATGCGCTTGGTGTTGACGTGGGAGCCACGTCATGACCGCGTTGCGAGCGCCGGTGCGCCCGGTCGTGGCGGTGCTGCCCTCTGCTGGCTGGTGCACGGCGTGCGCCGCCGGTGGCCGGCAGCGTGAGGCGGCTGATCCGCGCGCGGGCACGGTGTGCCGGGATCATCTGCGTCGGCTGCCGCCGCGGCCGCCGTCGCCGGGTCAGCCGGCGTTGTTCGACGTCGAGCGGGTCTCGCGGGTGCTGCAGGCCGAGTACGAGACCGGCGTTCGGGTGGCGTGTTCGCCGTGCGCGGCCGCGGGCCGTGACGAGCTGGGCATGCCGGACCGCATCGAGGGTGACCCGACGCCGCTGTGTCTGGAGTGCTGGCGGCGCCGCGAGCGTCAGGCCGGCCGCCGCGGCCAGGCCGTCGACGACGAGGTCGAGGGCCTGGTCGAGTGGGTCGCGGAGCTGCCGGCGGCTTGTGCTGCGTGCGGGGCGGACGAGCCGGTCGAGGGCTGCTGGCTGTGCGGGTGGTCGTGGCTGGCCGATCTGCGCGCCGAGCACGAGCTGCAGGCCGAAATCGAGCAGGCGGCCGCCGACGCCGAGCGGGCCGCGGTCGACGCGGAGTTCGCCCGGATCGCCGCGCGGGAGAAGGCCGCGCAACGCGTGGCGTGGTTGACCGGGTGGGCCGACCGGGTGCGCAACGTGCTCGCCGCGTACGCCGAGCTGGACGCCCGGGCGGCGCCGGTGTCCGGCCGGTGGGGCCGGGCGGTCGAGCTGCTCGCCGACGTCCTGGCCCGCGAGGCCGCGTCCCGCGAGCCCGGCCGGGGCCGGCCCTCGGTGTTCGGTGTGGTCGCCGCGGTGATGGCCGTCGACGCGGACTTCCGCTCCGGCCGCCGGGCGATGCCCGGCCGGGGCCAGTGCGCTGAGCTGGCCGGGGTGTGTGAGCGGGCGGTGTCTACGGCGTGGAAGCACGGCGTGGCGATCGGGGCGTGGATCCGCACCACCGAGGGCCGTCATCTGAGCTTGGAGCAGCGGCAGGAGACCGGCCGCGCCCGCGACCGGGCGGTCTACGACCTGCGCCCGGTGCACCGCAGCACCGACCCGGCTGCCCGCGACGCGATGGTCCCGGCCGCTCTGCAGGTCCTGGACGAGGTGCTGGGCTGGGCCGAGCACCTGCTCGCCGGCGCCCAGGTGGAGCTGGACCGCCACGACCGGGCAGCCGAGGGCACCGGCCGGGCCACCAGCGCCCAGAGCCTCGCGGTGCGGGCTGAGCGGATCCGCCGGCGGCAGGTCGTGGCCCGGACAAGGACCGCCGCGACGGTCCTGGCGGGGCACCTGTCCACGGCGAATAAGTGCACCCCCCACGGAGTGTTGACAGGTGAGTGCGTTAGCTCCTGTTTAAGGGGTTTAGCTCTTACCTTCGTAAATCGAGCTGACGTCCGTACTCCTCACCGGCCGCGCCGCGGCCGAGGGAAAAGCAACAACGGCGCTTCGCGCTCACCGATGAAGAGCGGGGCGGCTGATCTTGGACGGTGCGGGTCCGACGTGGCTGAGCGAAATGACGCACAACGCGTAGTTCGTCCTAGGATGGCGTACACAGTGGACAGTGTGTCACCGGCCGTGCGCAAGAAGCCGCGTAAGCGGCCCGAGTGGGCTGACTGGGCCTACTCGCTGGCCTATGAGCTGCGCAAACACTGGACATGGCTGCGGCACCAGCCCATCCACCAGGTGGCCAGCACGCTCGGCAGCCGGCTCGGTCCGCGGTGGACCGCGGCCGCGGTCGTGGACCTGGTCAAAGCCGACCGCGCCGGCCGGGCCCTGCCCGTCGACATCCACTCCCCCGTTAGCCTGCTGCAGGACCTGCTGGAGCAGGCGCTGACCGGCCAGCGGCAGCCGACGTTCCCGGCCAGGCTGCACACCGAGCACCAGCAGCGCCTGGCCAAGGCCCGCCGCGCAGCCTCCGTCGCTGCGGCCGAGGCTCGCCGGGCCACGCACGTCGCGGCGGCCGCCGTGCACGCCGTCGGCGCTCAGGCCGCCGCCACCC
>CAKUMG010000203.1 GCA_934667465.1 uncultured Actinoplanes sp.
ATGGTCCGCGCCGAATGCGAGCACATCGTCGCCGAGGTCGTCCGCGAGACCGGCGTCCCGATCCTGATCGGCACGATGATCGAGATCCCCCGCGCCGCGCTGACCGCCGACCAGATCGCCGAGGCGGCCGACTTCTTCTCCTTCGGCACCAACGACCTGACCCAGATGGCGTGGGGCTTCTCCCGCGACGACGTGGAGGGCGCGTTCTTCTGGCGCTACCTCGAACTCGGCATCTTCGGCATCTCCCCGTTCGAGTCGCTCGACCGCGACGGCGTCGGGCGGCTCATCCGCATCGCCACCGCCGAGGGCCGCAACGTCAAACCGGACCTCAAGCTCGGCGTCTGCGGCGAACACGGCGGCGACCCGGAATCGGTCCACTTCTTCCACGAGGTCGGCCTGGACTACGTCTCCTGCTCGCCCTTCCGCGTCCCGATCGCCCGCCTGGAAGCCGGCCGCGCCGCCGTCCTGCCCGCTCGCTAGCCGGCGCCGCGCCCGCGACCCTGGGCGCTCGCTAGCCCGGCTCCGCGCCCCGACCCTGGGCGCTCGGTGCGGCCGGGCCGACGCAAGCCCGCCCGTCGAGGTGCGCTTCGGCTCTTCGCCTGCGCCGAGCATCCGTCACAGTTCCACGCGGACCTGCACTGAGCCCTTCCCGTCAGTCCCGGACCGAGAAGACCACGGAGTGGGTGCCGGACTCCAGGTAGAACACGCCGTGGTCGGTCTCGCCCATCCGCCACTCGTCGCCGAACGTCAGCCGGCCCTGCACGTCACCGGGAATGATCGGCGACGTGGTGACCGGCTGCCACTCCTGGCTGTAGCGGAACTCCCGGAAGTCCTCGGCCTCCAGCCGGGCGACCCCGGACTGCCACTTGCCCTCCGGCCCGCCCTCCTTGGTCTCCTCGTTGACCCAGTACGCCTCCTCCGCCACGCCGAGATACTCGAGGCGCTCGATCGGGGCGTTCCGGACGGTACGCACGGGGTCCTCGCCCTGGCCCCCAGGCGTGCAGGCACCCAGCAGGAGAAGGGAGAGCAGCAGCGCCACGTGCCCGGTCCGGATCACGCCACCCACATTAAGATGCCGTGTCACGGGTAGAGGTCCATTGTGCACGTGACGACGCTGTTCCCGATTCTCGGCTGGTGCGCCGCCATGACCCTGCTGAGCGGCCTGCTGTACGACCGGTACGGCGGCGACGCCATCGCACTGATCATCGCGCTGACCATGGTTGCCGGCACGGGGCTGGCGCTGTGGTTCCGCAAGCCGCGCGCTGCCATGTCCGCGGCGCGCGGCCGGGTGCTGCTCGGGATCGGTGCCGTCCTGGCCGCGCTGGTCGCGGCGGGCCTCGGCCTGGCCGTGACCCGGGGCTTCCGTGAGGCGTCGCTGGTGCTGACGACCGGTGCCGCTGTGGCGTTCGCGTGCCTCGGTGCCGGGAGCGCCGCTCACCAGCGCACGCTGATCACCTGCTACTGGCTCACCGTCGCCTGCACCCTGGCCGGGGTCGCGGTGGCGCTGGGCACGTGGTTGCCGCTCGTGTCGGGCTTCTTCGCGGCGCTGGGGGCACGGCTGGCGCGGCGATACCTGCCCAGGGACCGGAAGTCGAAGTAACGCCGGGGACGGCAGGCCCGCCCGGATGGCCGCGGCAGGTGGCCAGGAACCGCGGCCGCCTACTTGCGCCGGTTCGATCGGGCTGCCAGGAGCGCCGCTCCCACGATCGCGAGCACGACGACGAGGCAGATGAACAGGTGCCACGGTTGGATTGCGACCATGTCCGCGGACCTTACCCGGAACTGACCGCGCGGGAGCGACGCGCAACGCGCTGTCAGCCGGGACGGCCGTGCCCTGCCAGCGGGGGCGGCCCGCCGGAACGATGCCGCGGACGGGAAGCAGGGCCGTCGAATCGGGTGGCGGCAGCGGCGGAGCGCCGGCCCGGGCGACAGCCCCCTGGCGCCGGCCCGGGGCGCCTGCCGATCGGGCACGACGGCTCCGGCGCGGCGCCCCGATGTGCCCCGGCTCGATGGTGGAGGCCGGCTCGGAGCGGCACAGCGAGCCCGGTGCGGCACCCCGATGCGCCCCGGCCCGGATGGTGGAGGTCGGATCGGGCCCGGGGCGGCAGGGCGGGGTCAGCGCGAGGGCGGGGTCAGCGGGAGGGCGGCTCCGTCAACGGCAGCTTGACCAGGAAGCGGGTGTTGCCGGGCTGGGAGTGCAGGGTGATGTCGCCGCCGTGGCCGTTGACGACGATGCGGTAGGAGATGTCGAGGCCGAGGCCCGTGCCCTCGCCGACCGCCTTGGTGGTGAAGAAGGGCTCGAAGACGCGCTTGCGCAGCTCCTCCGGGACGCCCGGGCCGGTGTCGCCGATGGAGACGATGAGGTGGTCGTCCTCGCGGGCGGTGGCCAGGGTGAGGGTGCCGGCGCCGTGCATCGCCTGGACCGCGTTGTCGATGATGTTGGTCCAGACCTGGTTGAGCTCGGCCGGGTGGGCCGGGATCTGGGGCAGCGTGCGGTCGTAGTCCTTGACGACCTTGACGCCGTCGCCGATCTTGTGGCCGAGCATCACGAGGGTGCTGTCGAGGCCGCTGTGCACGTCGATCCACTGGTGGGCGGCGCGGTCGAGCTGGCTGTACTGCTTGGCCGCGGTGACCAGGGAGGAGACGCGGCCGGTGGCGTCCTCGATGTCGCTCATCAGCTGCTCGGTCTCGAGCGCGTAGCCGAGCCAGTGGATGGCCTGGTCGAGCAGCTCGGGCGTGCCGACCCTGGCCTCGATCTCGTCGAGGCAGTCGACGTCGAGCCCGCCCTGTGCGAAGACCGGGGCGAGGTCCCAGCCGTTGGTGACGTTGCGCTCCTCCATCCAGTCGCCCAGCTCGTCCTCGCGGTCGGCGGCCTGCATGGCGGTCAGCGCCGGCGCCTTGGCCGCGCGCTCGATGACCTCCTCCTGCAGCTCGACCAGGGCGTCGAGGCGGTCCGGGGCGACCTTGCCGGCGGCGAGCATGCCGAGCTTGTGGCGCATGCCGGCGACGCGCTGGCGCAGGGCGCCGGTGGCGCGGCCGGCCGCGGCGGCCGGGTTGTTGAGCTCGTGCATCAGGCCGGCGGAGAGGGCGCCGAGGGCGGCGAGGCGCTGGCGCTCGCTGATCGCGGCCTGCGTGTTCTGGTAGCCCAGGGCGAGACCCTCGAGCAGGTGCAGCGCCATCGGGAACCACTCGCGCATCAGCTGGGCGAAGTCGCCCGCCTCGAGCACGAAGAAGTCGCTGTCGTCGAGGGCGTGCGCGCTCGTCGCATACTTGCGCTGGACGCCGTCGTCGCGGATGTAGGCCTGGACGGCGCCGAGGTAGACGCCGCGCTGCTCGGTGCGGGTGGTGCGGACGTCGTCCTGCCCGACCCGGCGGGTGAGCGCGATCGTGCCGCTGAGCAGCACCAGGAACAGCTCGGCCGGGTCGCCCTCGCGGATGACCACGGAACCGGCCGGGGCGTGCATGGTGCAGCCGTGCTCCGCGATCCAGGCGAGCTGGTCGTCGGTCAGTTTCTCGAACAGGAACAGCGTCTTGAGCTCGGCGGCGGAGAGCTTGCCCGGCTCGCAGGGCGCGAGCCGGACGTCTCCGGAGGAGTCGAGTCTGTCGCTCATCACTGCGCCTCCAGATAGCGGTGGACCAGCGTGACGGCCATCGCGCCCTCGCCGACCGCCGAGGCCACCCGCTTGACCGAGTTGGCCCGGACGTCGCCGGCGGCGAAGATGCCGGGAACACTGCACTCCAGGTAGAACGGATCGCGGTCCCGATCCCATCCCGCCGGGCGGTTGCCATTTGCCAGCAGGTCCGGCCCGGTGTAGACGAAGCCCTTGCCGTCGCGGGCCACCGCGTCGCCGAGCCAGTCGGTGCGCGGCTCGGCGCCGATGAAGATGAAGAGGTAACCGCACTCGACCGAGGCCCGGTTGCCCTCCTTGTTGTCGCAGATGGTGATCGCCTGCAGGTGCCCGTTGCCCTCGGCGGCGACGACCTCGCAGCGGGTCCGCACCTTGATGTTGGGGACCTGCGCGAGCTGCTGGATGAGGTAGTAGGACATGGACGCCTCGAGCGAGTCGCCGCGGACCAGCAGCGTGACCGTGCGCGCATACTTCGAGAAGAACAGCGCCGCCTGCCCGGCCGAGTTGGCGCCGCCGACGATGTAGACGTCGCTGCCGGCGCACGAGGGGCCCTCGGTCGCGGCCGAGCCGTAGTAGACGCCCGAGCCGGTCAGCTGCGCAATGCCCTCCGCGGCCAGCGGGCGGTAGGAGACGCCGGTGGCCAGCACGATCGAGTGCGCGGAGACCTCGCCGCCGTCGGCGAACGTCAGCGTGCGGGCGGAACCGTCGGCCCGCAGGCCGGTGACCTCGCGGGTGTTGAGCACCTCGGCCTCGAACTTGCCCGCCTGGCGCCGAGCCCGGTCGGTCAGCTGGGCGCCGGAGACGCCGTCGGGGAAGCCCAGATAATTCTCGATGCGGGAGCTCTGGCCGGCCTGGCCGCCGACGGCCTGCCGCTCGACGAGCAGCGTCTTGAGGCCCTCGGAGGCGCCGTAGACGGCCGCGCCCAGCCCGGCCGGGCCGCCGCCGACGATGACGAGGTCGTAGAAGTCGCGGTTGGGGCTGGTGGAGAGCCCGGCAGCCTCGGCCACCTCGAGCGTGGTGGGCTTGGTCAGGGCCCGGCCGTCGGCGGTCACCACGAGCGGGACGGACTCGGGGCCGACCCCCGCGGCGTCGAGCAGGCGGCGCCCCTCGGGGTCGTCGGCCGAGAACCACTGGTAGGGCACCAGGTTGCGGGCCAGGAAGTCGCGGATCTCGTAGGACCCCTCGCTCCAGCGGTGCCCGACCACCCGGATGTCGGCGACCTCGCGGTCGTGGGTGGCCTGCCACGCGTCGAGCAGGGCGTCGATCACCGGGTAGAGCTTCTCCTCCGGCGGGTCCCAGGGCTTGAGCAGGTAGTGATCGACGTCGACCACGTTGATCGCCTGGATCGCGGCGTCGGTGTCGGCATACGCCGTGAGCAGGGCCCGCCGGGCGCGGGGGAACAGGTCCATCGCCTGCTCGAGGAACTCGATGCCGTTCATCTGGGGCATGCGGTAGTCGGCGAGGATCACGGCGACCCGGCCGCCGCGCAACTTGATGTCGCGGAGCGCCTCGAGCGCGTCGGCGGCCGAGGAGGCCCGGATGATGCGGTAGTGCTCGCCGTAACGCCGGCGCAGGTCGCGGGCGATGGCCCGGGACACCGAGGGGTCGTCGTCGACGGTCAGGATCGCGGCATTACCCATGAGCAGTCCTCAGCCGTAGGGGGTCTCGGTCGGGGGGTGGGCGGCGCCGGGTCAGGCGGTCGCCACGGATGCGTCCGCGAGGACGTCGCGGTATTCGGGGTGACGGTCGAGCCAGCCGGCGACGAACGGGCAGGTGACCGTGACCGGGGTGGCGCGGCGGCGGGCGTCGAGCATCGCGGCGGCGGCCAGGCGCCCGCCCAGCCCGCGGCCCTCGAACGCCTGGTCGATCTCGGTGTGGGCCAGCTCGACCCCGGTGCCGTGCCGGCGGTAGTGCAGGGAGCCGGCCGGCTCGCCGCCGAGCAGGACCTCGTAGCGCGACTGCTCGAAGCTGTCGACCACGACCGCGTCGGCCGGGTCGCCGCCGCCGACCTGGGCGCTGCCCTCGACCCGCAGCTTGCGCCGGGCCCGCTCGTAGAACGAGGTGCTGCCGAACCGGATGACCTGGGCGGCGCCGGGGACCGGCACGATCCGCAGCTGCTGGCCGGGCTCGGCATTGCCCTGGATGATGCCGTCCACCTCGATCGCGAGCTTGCCGCTGGTGGGCAGCACGTCGAGCTCGAGCTGCTCGGAGGGGGCCAGCATCAGCGAGCGGTTGAACGACGAGTGCGCGGCGGCCGCGCTGACCAGCAGGCCCTCCACGTTGGGGGAGACGATCGGGCCGCCGGCGGAGAAGCTGTAGGCCGTGGAGCCGGTCGGGGTGGCCACGATGACCGCGTCGGCCGCGTAGCGCACGAAGTTGCTGCCCTCGACGTTGATGCCGACGTGGGCCAGGCCGTCGCCGGGCACGCGGACCAGCGCGATGTCGTTGAAGGCGGACACCTCACGGCCGTCGGGCAGGACGGTGCGCACCGCGGTCCGCGGCTCGATCGTGAACTCGTGCTCGTCGATCGACGACAGGGCGCCGGGCAGGTCGGGCAGGTCGACCTCGGCCAGGAAGCCCAGCCGGCCCACGTTGACGCCGAGCACCGGGGTCTTGCGCCCCTCGACCAGGCGCATCGTGCGCAGCATCGTGCCGTCGCCGCCCAGGCTGACCAGCAGGCCGGCGCGCTCGACCATCTCCTCGGCGGTGACCGCCTCGGCGTCGCAGTCGATCCGGGTGATCTCGTCGTGCAGCCCCAGCACGGTCACCCCGCGCGACGCCGCCCAGCGCACGATGGCGTCGATGGCGGACCCGCAGTCACGCCGCGGGTGCAGAACCAGCCCGACCACCTTGACCATGCCCATCGGTTGCACCTCGTGCTCGCTCCGGCGGCCCGCGGGAGCGGACCGGCCCCCCGGACTCCCGGCGGGACAGCGTTCAGCCTCGCACGTCCACCCGAAGGACGGCGAGCGCCGCCGGGCGACCTTGGGATGCATCGAACCGTCAACATTCTTGACAGTGCCGCTCGCCATAGACAGACTCCGATGTGGAGAGCGCTCCCCTTCCCCCTGAAGTGCAGCGGAAGGACTCCCCCCATGTCACCTGTCCGCACCATGCTGGGCGCAGCCGTGACCGCGCTCACCCTTTTCGGCGCGGCCCCTTCACCGGGCCACGCCGCACCGGCCGTTCCCGCCGACACCGGCGCAGCGGCCGCCGAGCAGCGCTTCGCGATGGCCCCGGAGATGGTCGCCGCCCTGCGCCGCGACCTTGGCCTCACCGGCGACGAACTGGCCGCGCGCCTGGCCACCGAGGCCGCCGCCCCGGTCGTGCAGCGCCGGCTGACGACCGCGCTCGGGAACGCGTACGGCGGAGCCTGGATCCCCGCAGGCAGCAGCCGGCTCACCGTCGCCGTCACGGATCCCGCGAAGGCGGCGAAGGTCCGGGCCGAGGGCGCGGTGCCGGCGATCGTCGGACGCAGCGCCCGGGACCTCACCGCCGACCGGGAACGGCTCGACCGGGCGGCGGCGCGCGCTCCGAAGAGCACGATCCACAGCTGGTACGTGGATCCGGCCCGCAACAGCGTCGTCATCGCCGCGGCACCGGGCGCGGAGGCGGCGGCCCGCACGTTCGCGGCGGCGGCCGGCGTCACCGGGGCCGAGGTCGTCGCGAGCACCGGGGCGCCGCGCCCGCTCTACGACATCCGGGGCGGCGACCAGTACGTCATCAACGGCAACACCCTCTGCTCCGTGGGCTTCGCGGTCGCGGGCGGCTTCGTGAGCGCGGGCCACTGCGGCGGCGTCAACAGCCCGACCCTGGGCAACAACAACGTCGCGCAGGGCACGTTCGCCGGCTCGTCGTTCCCCGGCAACGACTACGCGTGGATCCGGACCAACGGCAACTGGACGCCGCAGCCGTGGGTCAACAACTACGCGGGTGGCACGGTCACCGTCGCGGGCTCGCAGGACGCGGCGATCGGGAGCTCGATCTGCCGCTCCGGGCGCACGACCGGCTGGCGCTGCGGCACGCTGGAGGCCCGCAACGCGACGGTGAACTATCAGCAGGGCGCGGTCACGGGCATGGGCCGTACGAGTGCCTGCGCCGAACCCGGCGACTCCGGCGGCTCCTTCATCGCGGGCAACCAGGCCCAGGGTGTCACCTCCGGCGGCAGCGGCAACTGCTCCTCCGGCGGCACCACGTACTTCCAGCCGGTGAACGAGATCCTCGGCGTCTACGGCCTGTCGCTGACCACCACGGGCGGCGGCGGCAGCGGCGGCGCGCTCGTCAGCAACTGGAACAACAAGTGCGTCGACGTGCCGGACGGGATCTTCAACGACGGCGTCCCGGTCCAGATGTGGGGCTGCAACCAGTCCGCCGCGCAGCGCTGGACCGCCGTCAACGGCACGCTGCAGACCTCGAACAACAAGTGCCTCGACGTGGCCTGGGGCTCGACAGCCAACGGCGCCGCGATCCAGATCGTCGGCTGCAGCGGCAACCCGGCGCAGCAGTGGGTGCTGTCGGCGGCCGGCGACCTGGTCAACCCGCAGGCCAACAAGTGCATCGACATCGCGGACTGGAACGGCAACGACAGGGCCCGGCTGCAGCTGTGGGACTGCGCCGGCACGCTCAATCAGAAGTGGCGCCGTGGGTAGTTCCGACCTGCGATAACACAAAAAAGAAGAGACGACGATCACGCTTAACGGGACCTTAAACGGTGTCGTGGATCCGGAAAGGCTCCTCAATACTCGGCGGGACCTCTGAAGTCCCCCGAGCGTGGAGGCCATCCCCGATGCCCCGCAAGCGTACGTTCGCCC
>CAKUMG010000204.1 GCA_934667465.1 uncultured Actinoplanes sp.
CTCGAAGGGCGTCTGGGGGACGTTCGTGCACTGGAACAGCGCGCCGTCGCACGCGTTCTTGTCGCGGTTGACCTCCCAGTAGGAGACGAACCCGAGCGAGTTGGCGTTCGCGAAGGCCACCACGTCGCGGGCGTCGGACTGGGTGAAGGTGCCGTTGTCGTCGTTCCGGCCGAGCATCGGCGTCACGCCGACCTTGGCGAAGGCGGCCGCGTCGCCGATGCCGTACAGCGACTTGATTTGGTTTTTGGTGCTGGTCACGGCCTGGATGGCCAGGTCGCCGTAGTCTTGGGCGGCGCGGCCGTAGTCCATCGCCATGATGTTGACCAGGTCGAGGTCGACGCCGGCGTCCTTGGCGGACTTGACCACGTTCAGGCCGTCGGTGGTGAGGCCCTCGGGCAGCACCGGCAGGGTCAGCGAGATCTTGAGGCCGGGGTTGGCCTTTTGCAGCGCGGCGAGCGCGGTCGACCGGCGGGCGATCGAGGCCTGGTCAGCGGCCGCGGAGCCCTCGATGTCGAGGTCGATGTAGTTGAGGTCGTACGCGTCAACGACCGCCTGGTACTCGGCCTGGAGCGCCTTGATGTCGGTGCACGCCTGGGCGAGCTCGGTGCCCGTCGCGCCGCCGAACGAGACCTTGATGTCGCCGCCGGCCTTGCGGAGCTCCTCGATCTGGTCCTTGAACTGGCCGCTGCGCGGGTCGAACGCGTTGAACCAGCTCGCCTTGCAGCCGGTGCTCGTGACGAAGGCCAGGGAGAAGGACTTGACACCGCCGCTCTCCGCCAGCTGCTCGAGCGTCGTGCTGCCGTTGGAGAGCAGACCCATGTCCACGTACGGGGCCACGCGCACGCCGTCGCTGTTCGGTGACGGCGGGGTGGTGGTCGCGGGCGCGCTGGTTGCAACCGGGGCCTTCGTGGTGGGCGCGGTCGAAACCGGGGGCTTCGTGGCCGGCGCCGAAGACGGGGACTTGCTCGGCGAGGCGGGGGCGGCCGGGGAGGCGGGGATCGAGCCGCCGCTGCCGCAGTTCGCGCCGTTGATCGTGCAGGTGGTCGGCGCGCCGCTGCCGTTGACGATGGAGCCGAAGGTCGTGCTGCCCCGGGCGGCGATCGTGCCGTTGTAGCCGCGGTCCTTGGCCGACGACGTAGCGCCCGAGGTGGTGACCGTGGCCTCCCACGAGCTGGCGAGCTTGGCGCCCGCGGGCAGGCCGAAGTCGAGCGTCCAACCGGTGACCGGGCCCGCGCCGGTGTTCGTGATCGTGTAGCGGGCCTGGTAGCCGGTGGCCCAGTCGGAGTCCTTGCTGAACGACGCAGTGAGCGTGCCCGTGGCGGTGCCGGCCGGTGGGCTCGTGGCCGCGACCGCCGCAACCGCGCCCCCGCCCACCGCGAGCGCTGCGGCTCCCGCACAGATGGCCAGGCGGAGACGACGACGAGACATTGTGGAAACTCCGATCGGGCGGGCGACGCGAACGAAGTCGATCGTGCGCGCGGGGTGCTTAAAGCTCCCTGCCAGTTTCCTTAAGACCCGTTTAAGTGACCCACCGACGGCGGGAGATTGTCGTTGGTGGGAATCCTCAGGTTGCGGCCGATGCCGCCGATGTCACTCCACGATGCCGGGGATGTAGCGGCGCAGCGAGGTCAGGTCCCAGGCCTGCCGGATCTCGCTGAGCAGGCCCTCGTCGTTCACCGTCAGGAACTCGGCCATCCGGACGGTGCCGAAGGGTGCGGCGCAGTCGTAGACGAGGGCAGCGCGGTCGCCGGCGTACACGGCGGACACCAGCGTGATCCGGTCGGCGAACGCGGCGATCCGGTGCTGGGTCTGCACCAGCTCCTCGTCGTCGACGGGCAGCCCGAGGTTCCACTCGATCTCGGCGTCCGGGGCGATGAGCTCGCGGGCGGCGGCGCGGTCGCAGCGCATCCACGAGGTCGCGTAGGAGTAGGCGACGGTCATCGGCCCGCCACCACGGAGTCGCCGCTGACGAACGTGTAGCCCTGACTCTTCAGGCCGGTGACCAGCGTCTTCAGGTAGTCCGTGCCGAGGTACGAGTGGTAGAAGAAGCTCGCCATCCCGTCGCGGACGGCCAGGTTGCGGCCGGCCGAGGCGAGCAGGTCGGCGGGCAGCCGCGCGGCGTGGTTGTTGAAGGCCGCGGGCTCGACGTTGCCGATGTTCTCCGGGATCACGACCGAGCCGTAGACGTCACGCACGGCGTACGGGAAGAACTGCCCGAACTGCCGGGTGTAGTCGAACTTCCTGCCGGTCAGCACGCCCGGGAAGTAGAGGCCGCGGTCGTAGCGCTTGCCGAACAGCGTGTTGATCGCCTGGTAGTCCACGGCGCTCGCGGCGTAGTGCGGGAACTCGAACGTGGTCGGGACGCCGAGGCCACTCAGGGCGAAGAGCATGCTCGACGCGGCGACGCGACTGTTCACGTACGCGGCGGAGTCCTCCTTGACTGGTCCGTCGTAGATCACGGTGTCGTTCGCGTCGACGTGCGCCGTGTAGAACTCGAAGTCGTTCGCGCTGACGCCGTCGTACGGGTTCGCGGTGTTGCCGTACTGGTGGGTGTAGCCGTGCATGAGCAGCGTGCCGCCCCGCTGCTGCATGTAGCGCAGCGCCGCGACGACCTTCGGCCGGTTGAGCAGCGTGTAGTCCTGCGCCTTACCGTTGTTCTGCACGCCCTTCGGGTCGCGGTAGCGCGGGTAGACGGCGACGCTGAACGGCGCCTTCTGGCTGTGGAGGTAGTCGGCGATGGCGCGCAGCTCGGTGGGGTCGGAGTCGGGGCCGACGTCCTCGATGCGGACCAGGGCGCGGTGCCGCTCGCGCTCGACGCCGGTGTCACCGAGCGAGTCGAACAGCAGGTCGGCGAAGGCGAGATAGCGGTCGTCGTGGGTCACGTACGCGAACGGGATCTCGCCGACGTAGGTGAGGTTGCCGCTCTGGACGGCCCACGGGAAGGTGCTGCCGTCCGGGCGTACGGCGGTGGCCAGGGTGGTGAACTTCGTCGCGTCGCTGACCGTGAGGTTCATGATGCCGGACCCGCCGGCGGTGTCCCGGGTCAGCTGCTTGCCCTTGTAGTCCACCCGCCGCACGCCGGTGGTGTCGAAGATGCCGCTGGTGAAGCCGCGCCTCGCCGCGAACGTGGCGTCCCCCGAGGTCAGCTGCCAGACGTTGTCGTGCAGCCAGGTGACCGGCTTCTTCGTGGCGGTGACGTCGGTCAGGAACGCGGCCGGCAGCGGTTCGTCATAGGTCGAACCGACATAGACCACCGCCGTGTACGCGTTCAGGTCGCCCGCCCGGTAGCCGGCGACCGGCGCGGCGGTCCACGAGCCGAAGTGCGAGGCCAGGTTGGCGGTCTGGGTCGCGTAGACCTCGCCCAGCCAGCCGTAGTCGCCGGTGGTGTCGTAGAGGACCAGCGTCTTCGCCGTGCCGCCGCCCGGTGCGGCCTTGCCGGACTTGGCGGCCGGGACGGCCACGACGGGCTGGACCGCGGCGGCGTCGGCGTTGACCACGCCCATGCCGAGGGCCGCGGCGGCGGTGAGGGCTACGCCGGCGGCGAGGACGGCCCGGCGGGTGAGCTTGAAGGCACGCATCAGTAGGACGCTCCGAACGGGACAGCGGCGGGGAGGACGAGGGCGGGCATCGGAGCGGGAGACTCCGCGAGGCCGAGGAGAGCGGCCGTGGCTTGCGCGGTGCGGGAGGCGGCAAGACCGTCGCCGTACGGGTTCCCGCCCGCGGTCATCGCGTCGCGGCGCACGCGGCTGTCGAGCAGTTCGGCGGCCGCGGCGACGATGGTGGCCGGGTCCGAGCCGACCAGGCGGGCGCAGCCGGCGTGCAGGGACTCGACGCGCTCGGTGACGTCCCGCAGCACCAGGGCGGGCACGCCGAACGACGGCGCCTCCTCCTGGATGCCGCCCGAGTCGGTCAGCACCAGGTACGCCTCGGAGAGCAGGCGTGCCAGGTCGGGATAGGGCAGCGGGTCGGTGACCGTGACCCGCTCGAGGCCCCGGAGCCCGGCCTCGACCTGGGCCCGGACCGCGGGGTTGGGGTGGCTGGGCAGGATCACGTCGATGTCGGGGTACCGCATGACCAGCACCCGGACCGCGTCGAGGATGCGGTCCAGCGGCGCGCCCCACGACTCGCGGCGGTGCGCCGTGACGACGACCAGGCGGCGGTCCCGGCCGGCCTCGCGGGCGGCGGCCACTGCCGGGTTCTCGTACGGGCGGCGGTGTGCCGCGACCGCGAGCGCCGCGTCGACGACGGTGTTGCCGGCGATCAGCACATCCTGCGTGGCGACGTTCTCGTCGAGCAGGTTCATCGCGGCCAGCGGGGTCGGTGCCAGGTGCAGGCTCGCGACCTGGGCGACGAGGCGGCGGTTGGCCTCCTCGGGGAACGGGGACTCGAGGTCGCCGGAGCGCAGGCCCGCCTCCAGGTGCACCACGGGGATCCGCCGCCAGAACGCGGCGAGCGCGCCGGCCAGGCTGGTGGTGGTGTCGCCCTGCACGATGACGGCGGCCGGGGCCCGCTCGGCCCACAGCTCGTCGAGCTGCCGGATCATCGCGGTGAGCAGCTCGGCCTGGGTGCCGGTGCCGCGCTCGACGGTCAGCGTGACGTCCGGGGCCAGGTCGAAGGCGGCGAGCGCCTGGGCGACCATCGCTGGGTGCTGACCGCTGGCCACCAGGACCGGGGTGAGCAGGCCGGCCTCGCGGAACGCCAGGACGACGGGGGCGAGCTTGACGGCCTCGGGGCGGGTGCCGCCGATGAGGTGCACTTCAGACATGGGGGACCTTCGATTTCGGGGGGTGGGGGTGTGTCAGACGAGGACGGGTTCGGCGGGAGCGCCGATCGGATCCTCGGAGAGGCGTTCGGTCTTGGCCCAGGCCTGCCGGCCGGTCGCCTGGCGGGCGATGGCGCGGTAGGTAGCGACGAGGCCGAGCAGCAGGAACGCGGGGTAGGCGAGCGCCGCGGTGAAGAGCCGGGGCAGGGACTCGTCGCGGAGCCGGTAGCGGTGCACCAGCGCCCAGACGAAGCCGGGGAAGGCGGTGACGGCGGCCCAGATCTCGGCGGTCCAGGCCAGCTGCGACCAGGAGTGCAGGAACGGCACCGGGTGGCCGAGGAGCAGGCCCGCCACGGCGGTGAGCACGGCACCGGCGAGGACCACGGTCACGATCGCGTTGATCCACGGCGAGATCAGGTAGTGGGCCATCTCGAGCAGCGAGGTGACCCCGATGCGCTTCGAGCGGGCCAGGCGCCGCAGGTAGCCGGCGCACTGCAGGTTGCCCTGGGCCCAGCGAGTGCGCTGCCGGGTGAGCCGGCGGACGTCGACCACCGCCTGCTGGGTGACCGAGGCCCGCGAGGTGTAGCGGATGCCGGTGCCGCCGAGGTGCAGGCGCAGCCCGAGCTCGAGATCCTCGACCAGGCAGGCCGACCAGGGCTTCGCACCCAGGGCGAGCAGCGCCGACAGCCGGGTGAACTGCCCGTTGCCGCCGAGCCCGACCGTGTCGATGACGTCGCGCAGGGTCTGGCAGGCGTTGACGATCGCGCCGAACTCGAGGTCCTGCACCGCGCCGAGCAGCCGGTTACGGTTGCGGATGCGGACCTGCACCTGCACCGCCCCGATGCCCGGGTCACGCATCATCCGGGAGACCTCGAGCAGGATGTTGCCGCTGCCCTGGCCGTCGCCGTCGATGATGCCGACGACGACCTTGTCGGCGCTGATGCCGGCCTCGGCGGTGCGTGCGGCGATGAAGCGGTACGCGGCGTTGAGCGCCTCGCCCTTGCCCTGGCGCGCCTCCGGCAGCTCCCGGCGCAGCACCACCAGGCGCGGGTGGTCGATGGCGGCCAGGACCTCGGGGGTGCGGTCGTCGGAGCCGTCGTCGACGACGAGGACCCGGGCCAGCGTGCCGCCGGGGCCGCCGAGGGTCAGCGCCGCGTGCACGGTGCTGGCGACCACGACCTCCTCGTTGAGCGCCGGCACGATGATCCAGAAGTGCTCCGGGGTGCCGTCGCCGCGGGAGAGCGAGCGGTCGACGACCGCCCGCCGGTGCGACGCCATGTAACGGACGGCGAAGGTGACCAGCGCGACTGTGGAGACCGGCCAGGCCAGGAGGAAGGCGTAGCCCGCGACCACGATCAGCCAGCCGTCCGATGCCGTCATCTGCCCCACCTCCTCTCGTCACGCCTCGTGTCCCCGGCAGCGTCACTCTTACCGCGCTGCCGGGCGTATTAGGACATTAAGACGCTACGTAGGGTGAAACAAGGGTGCGGAACGGGAGTGCCGGGCGAAGTGGCCGAATGGCCCATCCCAGACATCTCGGCATGGCTATCGGTGGTCGTAACCAGGCAAAAAGGATCGCTACCCGGCGTGAGGACAAACCGCCTGGACCGGTAGCGAAGGTAAGGGATCGCGAGGTTTCGGTGACGATCTGTAATGTCGACAGTTAGCGGCGGCTCGTGGCCCGGCGATCACTGCCTGTAACTCTGCGTGAGGTCTATGCTGCACGCGTGAACCGGACACTCATGCGTGCCCTGATCGACCTGGCGGTGTCGATCGAACTCAGCAGCGACGACGAGATCGACCCCCGGGCGGCGACCACGCTGCTCGACGATCTCGCCGCGACCCTCGAGGATCTGTCCGACGACGAGCGGGACGACCTGGTCGACTTCATCGAGGAAGCGGCCGAGCGGACCCGGGACACGGAGCGGCGCGAGGTGCTGCTCGACCTGCCGGACGGGCTCGGCCTGACCGACGACTGATGGCGGAGTGCGGGCCCGGCTCTCCGCCGGGCCCGTCTTCAGGTTCGGGCTAGTCCTGGGCGCGCAGCAGGGACGGGTCGGCGCGGAGCAGGGCGGCGATCCGGCGGGCCGCCATCTCGGTCTCCTGCTCGTCGACCTGCAGCGGGATGGGCTCCGGGAGCGGCTCGGGCATGCCGCGCTGCGGTGCCGGCGACCGGAAGGCGTCGTAGGAGTCCTGCGGCGGCACATCCGGCGGCGGGGTGGCCGCGAACGGGTGCGGCTCGGGCTCCGCCGGCGGCGCCTGGTGGAAGACGTAGCCGTGCGGCGGGGTGTGCGGATCGTCCAGGTCGACGTCGATCACGTCGTCGTGGGCCGGCTCCGGGACCCGGCGGCCCACCGAGTTGTCCGCACTGACCTGCACGATGCCGTCCTCGACGGCGAAATGCAGCAGCGTGGGGTCGCCCATGCCCTCGACGCCCACCGTCACGGCGAGCTCGGGGTGGCGGCCCACCACCCCGGCGATCGCCTCGACCAGCTCGGTCACCGCCGGCGGCGTGCCGGGCGATTCGCCGGCGGCACGCCGGCGCAGCTGGTCGCGGCGAGCCAGTCTGTCGAGAGCGTCGTCAAGTCCTCGCACGACTTCGTCCTCCCGTCTTACAGGGTCGCCCGTATCACTCTGCCCGCTCGGCGACGGTTTGGGAACCGGTCACGGAGCGACAATGGGCACACCTTACGGCTGCCGCATCCCCAGGGCCTTGTCCAGGGCCTGGTCCAGCACCTTGAGCAGGGCATCTCTGACCGATCCGCGGAATCGGGCGTCGAACGGAACCACCGGCACGTCGTCACGCACAGCGAGCGCCCAACGCACTTCGTCCAGGTTGTGCCCCAGCTGACCGTCGAAGGTGTTCACACCGATCACGAACGGCAGCCCGGCCCGCTCGAAGTAGTCCACGGCGGGATAGCAGTCGTCGATGCGCGCGGTGTCGACCACGACGAGCGCACCGAGCGCGCCCCGGATCAGGTCGTCCCACATGAAGGTGAAACGCGCCTGGCCGGGGGTGCCGAAGAGATAGAGCTTGAGGGTGCGGTCGATGGTGACGCAGCCGAAGTCCATGGCGATCGTGGTGGTGGTCTTGCCGGTCGCACCCGGGTCGTCGATGCCGGCGGCCGCCGCCGTCATCTCGGCCTCGGTGGTCAGCGGCGCGATCTCCGAGATGGCCCCGACGGTGGTCGTCTTGCCGACGCCGAAGCCGCCCGCCACGATGATCTTCACCGGCACGGGCGGCCGGGCCGGGACGAGGTTGTCAGGGAAGGTCGCGTAGTCCACGGATCACTCGCAGGATGGTGTCGGGGTCGGGATAGTCGCTCGCCATGACGTGCACGTCCAGATGACCCGCGGCGCGCAGATCGCCGACCAGGATCCGGGCCACGCCGAAGTGCATCCGCAGCCGCGCCGAGATCTCCGCGACCGACTGCGGCTCGCGGCACAGCTGCACGATGGCCCGTCCCTCGGGGGAGAGTCGCGCGTACGCGGCGCCGGGCGCGCTGCTCACCTGCGTCTCCAGCCCGATGTCCGAGCCGCGGTCCGCGACCCGGCCGGCGGTGAGCACGAAGGGCCGCAGCACCGCGCCCGGGTCGGGCGCCGCCTCGGCCGGTCCCGGCTCGCCCGGGCCGGGCCCGCGCAGGAAC
>CAKUMG010000205.1 GCA_934667465.1 uncultured Actinoplanes sp.
CCCTGGTGGAGCTCGCCGGGCGCGGGCATCAGCTGCAGCTGGCCAACGTGCTGCGCGGCGCCCGCGCCGAACTCGGCCGCATCGAGCAGGCCGCGCAGGCGCGGGTGCAGGCCGCGGAGGCGGATCCGAAGGCGACCGCCCGGGCGCGGGCCGAGCGCAGTGCCCTGGCCGCCCGCAAACGCACCGAGTCGCGGCAGTGGGCGCTGCTGGCCAACGCCGAGACCCAGCGCGCCCGGGTCGAGGTCGTGGGGCTGCTGCGTACCCGGATCGGCGCGTTGCAGCAGGAGGTCGGCGAGCGGATCGACACGCTGCGCCGCGACGGGCTGACCGCGCTGCCCGACGATCTGGACACCCGGCTGCAGGCCCTGGCCGTGGAGCTGTCCGATGAGCTGAGGGCCACGTTCCGGCAGGTCGCGGAGACGGTCCTGGCGCAGGTGTTCGACGCGGCCGAGCTCGATGGGCTGCTGCTGAGCCTGAACGCGACCCTGCGGCACTCGCTGGAGACCGGCGCCCCGCGCGACGGCTCCGGCGACAACCTGCTGATCGCGTTGTCGGCGGGCGGGATCGCGGTCATGGCCGGGCGCGGGGTCCTGTTCGGTGCGTCCGTCGCCGGTGCCGGGGGCCTGCTCGCCGGGGGTCTGCTGGTGCCGGTCGCCGGGCTGGGGCTCGGCCTGGCCGCCGGTGGTTATGTGCTGTACCGGCGGCGGGTGCAGACCGACCGGCAGCAGGCCCGCACCTGGCTGCGTGAGGTCCTCGGCGAGGCCCGGGCCGCGCTGCAGGACGAGTTGTCGTACCGCTTCACCGACCTGCAGTACGCGCTCGGCGTCGCCGTCGACGACGCGGTCGAGAAGCGGCTGCGGGAACTCGACGCGCACATCGCCGACATCGACGCGGCCGCCGCCACCGACGCCGCCGGCCGGTCCCGGCGCCGGGCGGCAGCGACCGCCGAGCTGCAGACGATCCGGGCGCAGCTCAAGCACGCCGACGACGTACTCACCCGGGCCCGCGCGCTGGCGCCGGCCGCCGTCCCCCTGTCCTTGGAGATCCGATGAGCGACGAGCACGGCTGGGCGGAGTTCGCCGACGGCCACGACCCGGACACCCCGGACGACCTGCCGTACGAGTTCCCGGCCGGGCCCGGCGACGACCCGGTCCTGAGTGACGACGGCGACCTCGGACTGCCCGAGCTCGACGACGACACCGGCCCGGACCTCGACCAGCCCCCGGCCGCCGACGACGCCGCCGTGCCGGAGCCGGTGTGGGAGCAGGAGACCCCAGAGGCCCAGCCGGTGCACACCTCCCTGCTCGGCCCGGTCGGCGCCGACCCCGACGCGGCCGCACCCGGCGCCGAGGCGGTCAGCGTGTTCCCGCCCCTGGTCGACGTCGGGGCGCTGCCCGAGCCGGTCGACGGGTTCCCGTGGATCGACACCGGCAGCCTCGGCGTGATCGACCCGATGCCGCCGGTCGCCGCCGACCCGGTCACCGCGCAGGACCTCGCCGCGTACGCCGGGCAGGAGCTGCCCCCGGCCGCCGACCCGTGGGCCGCGCTGGCCGGCGCCGAGGACCCGGCCACCAGCGCCCTGGCCCGCTGGTGGACCCCCGAGGCGTGATGATCTTCGGGTGAACACAGGGCGGGCGGGCTTCACCGGCCGGGGTGGCAGGTGACATCATCTGCGGCCATGACCGTCACGAGCGCGCCCCGGGAACGCACCGGCTGGTACTTCTACGACTGGGCGAACTCGGCGTTCTCCACGACCGTGGTGACCGTGTTCCTCGGACCGTTCCTGACCACGGTCACCGAACTGGCCGCCGGCTGCGAACTGGGCGCCGACGAATGCGGCGGGCGGGTCCACCCGCTGGGCATCACGGTGGCGGCCGGCAGCTTCTTCCCGTACGTCGTCTCGCTGTCGGTGCTGTTGACCGTGCTCGTCCTGCCGGTCATGGGCGCGGTCGCCGACCGGGCGCCGCGCAAGAAGCCGCTGCTGGCGGGGGCGGCGTTCACCGGGGCCGCCGCGACCGTGGCGATGGCGTTCGTGACCGGCGACCGGTACCTGCTCGGCGGGATCCTGTTCATCGTCGCGAACGTGGCGTTCGGCGCGTCCGTGGTCGTCTACAACTCGTTCCTGCCGCGGCTCGCCGGGCCCGACGAGCGCGACAAGGTGTCCAGCCGCGGGTGGGCGCTGGGCTACCTCGGCGGCGGGGTCCTGCTGCTGCTCAACCTGATCGCGGTGCTGCTGTTCAGCATCGACGGCGACGACCAGCGCACCCTGGACCTGGCCCGGTGGAGCATCGTGTCCGCCGGGGTGTGGTGGGCGGCGTTCACCCTGCTGCCGCTGCGCTGGCTGCGCGAACACCCGGTTTTGGAAGTGGCCGCCGCCGGGCGCGGGAATGTGCTGACCGACGGGTTCCGGCAGCTCGGCG
Source organism: uncultured Actinoplanes sp. (assembly GCA_934667465.1). Taxonomy (GTDB): domain Bacteria; phylum Actinomycetota; class Actinomycetes; order Mycobacteriales; family Micromonosporaceae; genus Actinoplanes. Next base: position 2,421 of record CAKUMG010000205.1, read on the forward strand.
CGACCCTGCGCGGGCTGCGCGCGTACCCGCTGACGCTCTTCTTCCTCGCCGCTTTCCTGGTCTACAACGACGGGATCCAGACGGTCATCTCTCTGTCGGCGCAGTTCGGGTCCGAGGAACTCGGGCTCGGGCAGTCGACGCTGATCGTGACGATCCTGATCGTGCAGTTCCTGGCGTTCCTCGGGGCGCTGCTGCTCGGGGCGCTCGCCGCCCGGATCGGCGCGAAACGCACCGTGCTGCTGTCGCTGGTGCTGTGGCTGGTCGTGATCCTGGCCGCGTTCTGGCTGCCCGAGGGGGCGGCGCTGCCGTTCATGCTGCTCGGCGCGGGCATCGGCGTGGTCATGGGCGGCAGCCAGGCGCTGAGCCGCTCCATGTTCAGCCAGCTGATCCCGGCCGGTAAGGAAGGCGAGTACTACGGCTTCTACGAGATCAGCGACAAGGGCACCAGCTGGCTGGGGCCCCTGGCATTCGGGCTGGTGTACCAGCTGACCGACAGTTACCGGGTCGGGATCGTGTCGCTGGTGGTGTTCTTCGTGGTCGGTGGGATCCTGCTGGCGATGGTCCCGATACGCCGGGCCGTCCTCGCGGCCGGCAACACGCCGCCGCGGATCCTCTGAGTCTTGTGCGGGGACTGCCATGGACATCACGATCGACAGCGGCTCGGCCGTGCCGCCGTACGAGCAGATCCGGCTGCGGATCGCGGAACTGGCTGCCACCGGGACCCTCGCGGCGGGCACGCGGCTGCCCCCGGTGCGGCAGCTCGCCGCCGAGCTGGGGCTGGCGGTCAACACGGTGGCCCGCTCCTACCGCGAGCTCGAGCAGGCCGGCCTCGTCGAGACCCGCGGCCGCGCCGGCACCCTCGTCTCCGCCGCCGCGGCAGGAGTCCCCGCCGCGGCACGACAGGCCGCCGACGCGTACGTGCAGCGGGTGACCGCGCTCGGCCTGTCCCGCGAGGCGGCCCTGGCCCTGGTCGAGGCGGCCCTGCCCCGGCCCTGACGAGGGCCAACCTCAAGAGGCGGCCGTTCGGGTGCGGCGGGCCGGCGGGCGGTTCCATACTCGGATCCTGACCGATCGAGGGGGCCGCCATGGTCAAGCGTCTGGTCGCGTTCACGCTGATCCCGCCGCTGCTGGTGCTGTTCGTCATCTGGTCGAACCACAACGCCGAGCAGATGGAACGCAAGGTCGACCGCAACGTGTGCGAGATCCGGCAGGGCTGCTGAGCCGGGGCTTCAGGGTGCGGCGATGGCGACGAGGTTCTGGCTCATGCCCAGGATCGACGGTTCGGCTTCGAGCAGCCGCAGCAGGTCGAGGATCCGCTTGCGCTGCCCCGGGTCGGCCAGCCGCTCGGGAAGCTGGGGCAGCAGCTTGACGCTGCCGGTGGCGGCGACGAACGCCCGCAGCTGCAGGCCGGCCTCCTGCACCTCCCCGGTGAGGTCCTCGGGACGGTGGAAGTAGGAGGTGGTGAACTGGGCCGGGTCACCGCCGGGGTTGGCGTACTGCCCGTCGGCGAGGAACGTGGTGGTCCTGCCGAGTTCGCCCTGCTCGACCGGGGCGCGCGGGACGACGAGGACGGCCACTTCGTCACCTGCGAGGAGGAGTTCCGGTACGCAATCGCGAATGCGGAACAGGACGCCGGCCGCCTGCCACTGATCGTCGAGGTAACACTGGACGACGGCGACTGTCTGGCCATCGGGCTGGGCCGTGGGGTCTCGGTGCTGAGTTACGTGGGGGCGCCCAAGATGCCGCCCTACTTCAGCAGCCAAGGGTCCGCACCGGCGCGAGGCGGTGCGGGCGTGGTCCACTACTACGGGCACTGGTCGGAGTTCCCGCCGTCGGCTGCGGTGCCAACAGCGGACGCCATCGGAGCGGTCCGCTATCTCTGCGAGCACGGCCAGTTGTCACCGCTGATCGACTGGGTCGAGGCATGAAGCTTTCAGAGCTGCGAATTGCAGCAGCCGTCCTCGCAGTCGCCGGCGGCGTTGACCAGTGGGGTGCAGCAGGTGTCGCCGCGCCAGGCTTCGCGGCCTTCTTTGACGGCGACGGCGGCGATCACCAGGGCGGCGATGGGGTCTGCCCAGCTCCAGCCGAAGAGGCTGTTGAGGGCGAGCCCGGCCAGCAGGACCGCGGACAGGTAGGTGCAGAGCAGGGTCTGCTTGGAGTCCGCGACGGCGGTGCGTGAGCCGAGCTCCCGGCCGGTGCGGCGCTGGGCGTAGGACAGGCCGGGCATGATCGCCAGCGACAGCGCGGCGAGCACGAGACCGACGGCGGAATGCCCGGCATCGCTGCCGCCGAGCAGGGCGCGCACTGCTTCGATGCTGACGTAGGCGGCGAGGACGAAGAACGACACGGCGATGATGCGCAGAGCTGTCTTCTCGCGCGCCTCGGGGTCGCGGCCGGCGAACTGCCAGGCGACCGCGGCGGCCGAGGACACCTCGATGATCGAGTCGAGGCCGAAGCCGAGCAGGGCGGTGGACGAGGCGATGGTGCCGGCGGTGATCGCGACGACGGCCTCGATGACGTTGTAGGCGATCGTGGCCGCGACCAGCCAGCGGATCCGGCGAGCGAGGACGGCGCGTCTCGGCGCGGCGGGTCCGAGGGCAAGCAGGGGCAGGCTCATCAGCAGCAGCCTTTCTCCGCGGTGTCCGGGCAGGCGGCCGGGTCGACGGCCAGGACCAGACCGAGCAGGTCGTCCAGGGCGTGGCGGATGCGGCTGTCGGTGAGCTCGTAGCGGGTGCGCCGGCCCTCGGGGACGGCGACCACCAGGCCGCAGCCGCGCAGGCACGCCAGGTGGTTGGACAGGTTCTGCCGGGTCGCGCCGAGCAGGTCCGCCAGCTCGGCCGGGTAGCCGGGAGCCTCGCGCAGGGCCAGCAGCAGCCGGGCGCGGGTCGGGTCGGACAGGGCGTGTCCGAAGCGGGCCAGGACCTCGCCGTGGGTGACCGTCGTCATCCCACGAACAATACAGCCTTCGCTGTATTCAGCGAAGGCTGTATTGAGTCACCAGGTGACGGGTAGCTCGGACAGGCCGAAGACGATGCTGGTGTCGCGGGACGGCGGGGTCTGCTGCGGGTCGGCCAGGCGCAGGGTGGGCAGGGCGCGGGCCAGGCCGGTCAGGGCGATGCGTAGTTCGGTGCGGGCCAGGGGCTGGCCGATGCACTGGTGCACGCCGAAGCCGAACGCGAGGTGCTGGCGGGCGTCGCGGTACGGGTCGAAGGTGTCGCCGTCGTCGAAGACGTCGTCGTCGCGGTTGGCCAGGGACAGCAGGGCGGTGGCCGGTTCGCCGGCGCGGATGAGGTGGCCGCCGATCTCGACGTCGCGGGTCGCCTGGCGCGGCAACCCGGTCCGCACGACGGTGAGGTAGCGCAGCAGCTCCTCGACCAGGGCGTCGACATCGGAAGAGGAGGCGGCGGAGGCCGAGGAGGAGTTCAGGAGGCGCTCCCAGGCGCCGGGGTGGCGCAGCAGGAGCAGCACGCTGAGCCCGATCATGTTCGCGGTCGTCTCGTGCCCGGCGATGAGCAGCAGCAGCGCCATCCCGATCAGCTCGCCGACCTCGAGCTCCCCCGTCCGCACCCGGTCGCTGACGAGCCGCCCCAGCAGGTCGTCGCCGGGTTCGCCGCTCGTGCGCTTCTGCTCGATCAGCCGCCCGATGTAGCCGCGCAGGGCGACGACCGCGTCCCGCACCGCCACCGGCCCGGCGCTCTGGTCGAGCATGGTGGCGCTGTGCTTCTGGAAGAACGCGTGGTCGGCGTAGGGGACGCCGAGCAGGTGGCAGATGACCAGCGACGGCACCGGCAGCGCGAACCCGGCGACGAGGTCGGCCGGCTTGTCGAGCTGGACGAAGGATGCCAGCGCGTCGTCGACGACCTCGGTGATCAGTGGTTCGATCCGCTGCACGTTCTTGACCATGAATTCGGGGGTGAGCATCCGGCGCAGCCGCAGGTGCTCGGCGCCGTCCATCCGGATGAAGCTGCCGCGCCGCGACTCGGGGCTGGGCGGCGGCAGGGCGCGCAGCAGGGGGAAGCCGGGCCGCTGCATGTCGGCGCTGAACGCATCCGAGCGCAGCAGCTGCTTGACGTCGGCGTGCCGGGTGACCAGCCAGGTCCAGCCGCCGGTGGGCAGCGCGACCCGGGTGACCGGGCCTTCCAGGTGGCGCAGGTCACCGGCGGCGACCGGGGTGAACGGGTCCGTCTCCGGGCTGCGGAACGGGAACAGCGGCAGCTCCACGACACACACTCCCCTGCGCGAAAGGACGTGTGCCTCACGCTATCCCGGCGCCGGGCAGAGAACAACGGACGTCGATGTCCGGCGCCGGGGGTGAGGGGCTACTTCGGGTCGAGGACACCCGTCGCGAGCAGCACCATCAGCACGCTGCCGAGCACCAGCCGGTACACGATGAAAATCGAGTACGAGTGCTTGGCGATGAACTTCAGCAGCCACGACACCGCGAGCCAGCCGACGATGAACGACACCACCGTCGCGGTGATCGTGGCCGGCCAGCCGACGCCGCCGGAGATGTTGCCCGACTCCTCCACGACCTGCAGCACCGTCGCGCCGAACAGCGCCGGGATGCTCAGGAAGAACGACAGCTTCGTCACCGTGACCCGGTCCAGGTCACGCAGCAGACCCGCGGTCATCGTGGCACCCGAGCGCGACACGCCGGGGATCAGCGCCAGGCACTGCACCACGCCGATGATCAGGGTGTCCTTCCAGGTGACGTCCTCGGTGTGCCGGACCTGGGTGGCGGCGTGGTCGGCGAACCACATCACGAAGCTGAACAGGATCAGCGCGCCCGCCACGAACCACAGGCTGCGCAGCGTCGTCTCGATGTCGTCCTTGAACACCAGGCCGACGACCCCGATCGGCAGCGAGCCCAGGATGACCGCCCAGCCGAACCGGTAGTCGACGGTGCCGCGGTGCTGCTTGGCGAACACGCCCTTGAACCAGGCGGGCACGATCCGGGCGATGTCCTTGCGCAGGAAGATCAGCGTCGCGAGGACCGCACCGGACTGGATGATCGCCGTGAACGCCGTGATGTCCGGGTCGTCGATCCGGTAACCGAGCAGTTTCTCCAGGATGGTCAGGTGCCCGGTGCTGGAGATCGGCAGGAATTCGGTGAAGCCCTCCACCGCCCCCAGCAGAATGGCGTGAAAGATGTTCAACCCAGCCCTCGTCCCATGATCGTCGCAGTCCTGACCGGGGTCGAGGATAGGGCGGGAGCCTAGCCGCCGCCGCGCCGGGTCCGGGCCGCCGCCAGGGTGTACGAAGGGTCACGATCCAGGTTGTAACGGTCACGGTCGTAGCGGCGGGTCGTCCGCGGATCGGCATGCCCCATCGCATCCTGCACATCTTCCAGCGGTACGCCCTCCGCGCGCGCCGTCGTCGCGAACGCGTGCCGCAGCGAGTGCGGCGACAACCGCTCCCACCCTGCGATCCCCGCGTCGCGGGCCAGCCGCCGCACCACCTTGAACACCGCGTGCCGGTCGATGCGCCCGCCACCCGAGGTGACCAGCAGCGGCCCGTCGAGCCGGTCCACCGTCGTGCCCTCGGCAAGCGCCCGCTGCGCCAGGTACGCGTCCAGCGCCGCCCCCGCGTCCGGGGTCAGGGCCCGCCGCCGCGCCCGCCCGCCCTTGCCGACGAACCGCAGGCTGCGATGCCCGCGCTCGAACCCGAGGTCACCCACGTCGAGGCCGCACACCTCACCGACCCGCAGCCCCAGGTCCGCCAGCAGCGTCAGCACCGCCCGGTGCCGCACCGCCGCCGGCCCGGTGTCGCGCGCGGCCGCGGCCAGCAGCGCGTCGACCTCCTCACCGGTGAGCCCCACCGTGCCGGAGTGGTCCCGGGACACGTACGGCCGGTCCGCGCCGCCGACCGGGTTCGCGTCGACGGCCCGCAGCTTGACCAGGAAGTCGTACCAGCTCGACATCCCCGACAGCTTGCGCGCCACCGTCGACGGGGCCAGGGCCGCCGCCTCCAGCCCGCGCGCG
>CAKUMG010000206.1 GCA_934667465.1 uncultured Actinoplanes sp.
GCGCAGGTACCGCTCGACGGGCCGGTCCGGATAGAGCCCGGCCGCGGCGTGGATCTCCATGGCGTTGCGGGCCGAGTCGAGCGCGGACTCGACGTTGACGAACTTGGCGTTCATGAGCTCCGCGTCGCAGGGCAGCCCCTGGTCGAGCGTGTGCACCGCGTGGTAGGCCGCCAGCCGCGCGGTCATCAGCCGGGACTGCATCTGGCCGAGCTTGAGCTTGATCGGCAGCAGGTCACCCAGCGGCCTGCCGTAGCGCTGCCGGCCCGCGACGAACGCGGTGGTCTCCTCGACCAGGGCCTGGTGGATGCCGAGCGAGACCGCGGTCAGGTTCGCCCGGCCGTACAGGATGCTCGAGGAGTAGGCGACCGCCAGGCCGTCACCCTCCGCACCCAGCCGGTTCGCGGCGGGGACCCGGCAGTCGTCGAAGATCAGCTCGCCGAAGCTGAAGCCGTGCAGGCCCATCGCGGAGCGGTGCGCGCCGAGGGCGAAGCCGGGGCGGCCGGCCTCGACCAGGAACGCGGTCAGCCCGCGCGAGCCGGGCCCGGTCCGCACGACCACGCCGTGCAGGTCGCCGACGTGGCTGTTGCCGACGAAGACCTTGCCGCCGTTGAGGATGTAGTCGTCGCCGTCCCGTACGGCCGTGGTCGTCATGCCGAGGACGTGGCCGCCGGACTGCTCCTCGGTCACCGCGATCGTGGGCAGGCAGTCGCCGCGGGCGATCCGGGGCAGCCAGGCCGCGCGCTGCGCCGCGTCGCCGAAGTGCAGGATCTTGGCGACGCCGAGCTGGGAGGCCTGGACCATCGCGCCCATCGCGCCGCTGACCCGGGCGAGCTCCTCGATCACGACGGTCTTGGCGAGATGGCCGAGGCCCATCCCGCCGTACTCCTCCCCGATCGTCACCCCGATCCAGCCCTGCCGGGCGATCAGCCGGGCGAGATCGTGCTCGACCGTCCGCGCGGCCTCCATCTCGCCGACCCGCAGCCGGACCTCGGCCTCCGCGAACGCCCGCACCTCCTTGCGCAGCCGTTCGTGACGTTCGGTCAGGAAGTAGGAATCCACTGCAGCTCCTCGTAGGGTTCGGCAGACGGCGGAGAGACATCACGGAAACGCTTCCCCCGTCGGGCGATCCCCGCGAACCACTCCACATTGGAATGGCTCCGGAGACGGAAAGCAAGCATCCATAACCACGCAGTGATCGAATTGGCGCCGATCATGCAAAAAACCCCTGATTCCGTACGCCGCGCAGCCCGCGATTTTCCGTGACGAACCCCGGCCGGGCACCTCACCGCAGTCACCCCCGCGGCGTCGCTGTCCGTGACCGCGGCGACTCCCCGTATCGTGGGTGACCTGATGAGCGAGACGACCGAGCGACCCATCCGCACCTTCCACCCGCGCCGCGGCCGCATGAGCAACCGGCACGCCGACGCGTTCGCCGAACTGTGGCCCCGCCTCGGCCTCACGGTGCAGGACGGTGACCGCACCCCGCTCGACCTGACCGAACTGTTCGGGCGCGACGCCCCCCGCGTCCTCGAGATCGGCTTCGGCATGGGCGAGGGCACCGCCGCCATGGCCGCCGCCGACCCGGGCCGCGACTACCTGGCCATCGAGGTGCACACCCCGGGCATCGCCAACCTCCTCGCCCTGGCCGGCGACCGGGGCCTCACCAACCTCCGCGTGGCCCACGGTGACGCCATGGAACTGGTCCGCCGCCTCGCCCCGGCCTCCCTCGACGCGGTCCACGCCTTCTTCCCGGACCCGTGGCCCAAGGCCCGCCACCACAAGCGCAGGCTGATCCAGCCCGCCAACGTCGCCCTCCTCCGCGACCGCCTCGCCCCGGGCGGCACCCTGCACTGCGCCACCGACTGGGCCGACTACGCCGACGGCATGGCCGAAACCCTCACCGCCGACCCGGACCTGGTCAACGCCCACGACGGCTTCGCACCCCGGCCGGACTCCCGCCCCCTGACGAAGTTCGAGCGCCGAGGCATCGCGGCGGGCCGTCAGATCTTCGACCTCGTCTACCGCCGCCGCTGACCCCCGCTGTGGGGCCGCGCGGCCTCATCCCGGCAAGAGCCCGCCGCCGCGACCGCGCCGATGCCGGGCGCGTGGACCAGCGCGCCGGGGAGGGTCCTACGGTTCCCGCACGGCCCCTTCGCTCGGGGTATGAACTCCCGCGGATCGGGTGCTCAGATCTCCCGGCGGGCGGCGATGGCCGTGCCCGAGCCGCTGTCCCGCATCCAGATCGCGACGTCGAGCAGGCGCAACAGACTGGGCGACCCGACGCCGGACGGGCGCAGCTCCTCGATCCGTACCCGGAGTGCCTCGTCCTCGAGCGCTTCTGCCAGCGTCGCCCAGAACCGGCCTTTCGGCGGGGCGAGTACGCGTAGCACGACCCGATCGTGAATGGGTACGAGCCGTGGCCGCTTGCGCGCCAGCAACTTGCTCGCGGTCACCGAGCCCACGCCGTCGAGCTTCCTCAAGCTCTCCTGGAAGTCGGTCGCCGCCTGCAGGACGCGGGCGTCGGCCTGCCACAGATCGATGTCGGCCGGGACGGCGGCGAGGTGCCCGTCGAACCTGCCGGGTTCGAGCAGCTGCCGGAGGGCAGGAGGGCGCCAGCTGATGTCCAGCAACGTGGTGGCGAGCAGGTCGTCGCGGGTGACGACGCCGGGCGGGTTGTCGCCGAGCAGGTCGAAGGTCTCGCCCGCGAACGGGCCGCCGGGGCGGAAGTAAGCCTCGACAAGCCGCTCGATGCCCGGGGTGGCAAGTACCTCGTCGATCCGGGACCGGAAAGAATCCATAGCGGAATCTTGGCACCCTCGGCGGAATGGTGAAGCTCTCGGGCTTCCCGCCGCTGCATCGATCAACGCCCGCGTATCCTCCCTCGTGGACGCGTCCGGCACCGAGGGATCCAGCTCGGTAGTGCGGCTGCCTCCCCGGCTCTGTTCGGGGGTGGTTCCCGGGCTGAAAGCCGGGGGCCCAACCATCGGCAGGACTTCGCCGAGGGCCAAGAGCGTCCCCTGCCAGCGCCGGACGCGTCCCTTCAACGCAATCCGAACCGGCAAGGCCGCCGCCCAGGGCACGCAGCGTAATCGATGTCTTCGAGCCGATCAGCTGATTCGTTCCCAGTCGGACCAGTCGATTCCGTGGGGGTACGTGCGCTGCCACAGATTCCCGGACCTGGCGACCGCGATGATGCGCCAACTACCCGAGCCCACCACCAGGATTCGTATCGATCTGGTTCGAGGAGGTTCGTCAGCAGGTTGACCACCGCCCCGATCCCCGCTGTGAGCACGGCAAGCATCAACGCCTGATTGTTGCGAGGCATGACCGACGCACCTCTCTCGAGCCGCTTCCGGGAGGAGGCACACACTAGCCACGCCGCCCGGTCGGCGCATGCTTCTGTAGTTCTGCCGGGTGATTCGGCGTGCCGCCGGTCAGGAACTCGGCGGTGGGGGACTGTGGGTGGCCGGGACCACGCTCAGAGCCGCGCTCAAAAGGGGCGGTCCACGTGGGCGGGGGGCCAACCGACCTTGACCGCCTCCGGCGCGAAGCAGAAACTACTCACCGTTGCATAAGTGACTACTGAAGAGCGTGGGGTCGAGTTGGTCCGGAACGTGCACGAGCGCCGGCTTCCCCGGCCCGCCCAACGCTGTGCCCCGCTGATCGACTCGCTGGCGGGGCCTTCCGACGTGTTGTGGCCCTCGAACCGCTGGCCGGCGATGCGTTTCGACCGCCCGCTTGGCGTCGGGGCGGCTGGTGGTCACGGGCCGGTCAGGTACCGCGTCGAGCAGTACGAGCCGGGGACTCGAGTCCGTTTCCGTTTCACGGCGCCGCGCGGCTTCGAGGGCTTCCACGAGTTCGAGCTGATCCCGGTCACCGAAGGCGAGTGTCTGGTCCGCCACTCGCTGGTGGCGCGGATGGGATGGCCCGCGGCGTTGACGTTCCCGCTGTTCTACCGGCCGCTTCATGACGCGCTGATCGAAGACGCCCTGGACGACGCGGCGCGCTTTGCCGGGAGCCCGGTCGCCGCGAATCGGCGGTGGTCGAGGTGGGTCCGGGTGTTGCGGTGGGCTGCGAAGAAAGCCAGGTGATCAGAAAGCGGTCGCGGCGGTGAGGCCGCCCGCGACGATCAGGACGACGGCCCAGAGGCGGTCGATGTTGAACCAGGCGCGGCGGAGGACGGCGACGCCCAGGTAGGAGTAGACGACGAGGGCGCACAGCCCCATCACCAGCAGCATGGCGACGGTGTGGACGCCCGCCGCCAGCAGGCCGGTCAGGGCGCCCCCGCCCACCGGCCCGGCGAGGTGGTGGTGGCCGGCCACGGCGGGAGTCGTGGCGAGGACCGGCAGGAGCATGAGGCCGGCGCCGCGGGCCGAGGAGACCAGGAACGACCAGCCGCCGAGCTGGGCCGGGGACAGGCGCATGCCCGTCCAGCGGAAGTGCCGTTCCGAGAGCAGCCGCCACAGGCCGAAGCCGATCAGGACGGTGCCGCCCGCGACGGCCACCGCGTTGCCGGTGACGGCGGAGGAGGTTGCGGAGACCACTGCCGCCACGATCGCGACCGAGGCGAGGTGCCCGGCCGCGATCGGGGGCAGAGCCGTCCAGATCCGCGTACGGGAGGCTTCTTGCAGGCCTCTCGCCACCGCGAAAAGCCAGCCCATCGCGGGGTTGAGGCCGTGGAAGGCGCCCAGGGCCGCGAGGGCGAGCAGTTGACCAGCCGTCACGGGTAGCAGTAGGAGTCGGACGAGGCGTCGCACGCGTTCCAGCCGAAGTGGTGCAGCTCGTCGCCGGTGTGCGGGAGGTCGGTCCAGCCCACCACTTCGCCGTACGCGGCGGAGTCCGGATCCGTGTCGACGACGGCGATCGCGTCGGGCTGCTGGCCGGTGCGGTCGAACGCGGCGACGTGGCGAGCGTCTCGGGTGGGGCCGTCGACGCGTCGCGTGGTGAGGGATAGAACGTGGGGTCGGGTGTCCAGGTCGCCATTCCCCATCGTCGTGCCGCGGCCGCCGGCATGACCAGGGTCGCCAGTTGCGGACTCTGACTCAGCGGGCGTCCAGCGGCAGCCGTACGCGGATCGTCGTGCCCGGCCCGTCGTGGTCGATGAGCTCGATGCTGCCGTGGTGGCGCTGCACGACGGCGCGGCTCAGGGTCAGGCCGAGCCCCGAGCCCGGGATCGCGCGGTCGCGGGCGCGGCTTGTCCGGTAGAGCCCGGTGAACATCTTCTCGCGCTCGTCGGGCGAGACCCCGATCCCCGTGTCCGAGACGGACAGCTCGGCGACCCGGCCCGCCTCGCACAGGCGCACGGTGACCCGGCCGCCGTCGGGGCTGTACTTGACCGCGTTGCCGAGCAGGTTGTCGAGCACCTGCCGCAGGCGCTTGCCGTCGCCGGGCAGCACCAGCTCCGCGGGCACGTCCGCCTCGATCGTCAGCGGCTCGCCGGCCACCGCGTCGCGCGTACGGGCGACCGCCTCTCGCACCAGATCGGCGAGGTCCAGCGGCGCGAGCTGGACCGCCGCGTGCCCGGTGTCCAGCGCGGACAGTTCGAGCAGCTCGCCGATGATGTGCCGGAGCTGCGTGGTGTTGCGGTCGATCACCTCGAGCATCGCCGGCCCGTCCTCGGCCAGGGTGCGCGCGTCCGCCTCGCGCAGCAGCTCGGTGTACGCGGCGATCGACGTCAGCGGGGTCCGCAGCTCGTGACCGATCAGCCCCAGGTACTCGTTCTTCGTCCGGATCAGCTGCCGCTGCAGGTCCTCGACCATGCGCCGCTCGACGAACTGCCCGATGTGCGCGGCGATCCCGGACATCAGCGCGACCAGCTCGTCGTCGGCGTCCTCGGCGCTGCCCGCGAAGACGGTCAGCACGCCGAGCACGCCCAGCCCGTGCCGGACCGGGATCGCGAGCGCCGCGTGCAGCTGCGACTCGGCCGCGGTCTCCGGCGAGATCAAGCTCTGCGGGCTGCCCACGTCGCGGATCCACAGCGGCTTGCCCGCCTGCCACGCCCGGCCCGGCAACCCGACCCCGTACCCGAGCTCGTGCGGCACCTCGATCCCCGCGTCCCACCCGGGCGCGCTCCACTGCGCGGCCGCCCGGATCGTCGCCGCCGCGTCGTCGACCAGCCACAGCTCCGCGTGCGTCCAGCCCAGCGTGCCGACGATCGCCTCCAGCACACGCGGCCCGGCCGCCTCGACCGTACGGGCGTCCGCCAGCGCCCGGATCACGGTCAGCTCGCAGGTGCGGAACCGCTCGGCCCGCTTGCGCCGGGTCACGTCCTGCACCGCCTGCACCGCGCCGGCCGTACGCCCGTCGGGCCCGATGATCGGCTGCGCGTCCACCACGTAGTGCCGCGCCGGCTTGTCGCGCCTGTGCACCACCAGCTCGTGCCCGCGCAGCTTCTCGCCGCGCAGGGCCCGCAGCAGCGTGGAGTCGTCGGGGTCCGCCGACCGCCCGCGCATCCGCTGCATCCGCGCGTTGACCAGCACGATGGTGCCGTCTGCGTCGCACGCGGTCACCCCGTCGTGCAGGCTGTCCAGCACCGCGTCGAGGAACCGCCGCTGCCGGTCCACCTCGCGCCGCGCGAGCCGCTCGGTGAGCAGCAGGGTCCCGACCATCGCCGCCTCGGCCACGGCCGCGATGTCGTCGCCGGTCCACGTCCGCGGGCGGGCCTCGGCCGCGCAGCACAGGCCGATGACGGCGCCGTGCTCGTCGCGTACGGGAAATCCCAGGTAGGCCCCGAGCCGCGGGCCCGCAACCGGTGCCCACTCGCTCGCGGCCACGTCGTCGACGGCCAGCTCCCGCCCCGACGTCACTACGAACCCGGCGAGCCCCTCGGTCAGCGGGATGTCGGCGACGCGCTCGCGGGGGGTCTCGAGCCCGAACCCGCCGTACAGCCGCAGCCTCTCGCCCTCGACGAAGTGCACGAGCCCGCACTGGGCGCCCACGGCCCGCGCCACGAGGGCGGCGAGATGGTCCGCGGCGCCACGGACGAGCGCACCGGGGCGTTGCCCGGTGTCATCGCTTCGTCGCATGCGCCGACCTCCGCGACCAGCCTACGACCAAAAAAGCCCTAAAACTGCCTTTTCCGTACGCTCGCGGCGCGCGCGTGGCGTTTCTCGCCGCGCCGTGGTCCTGTCGCACCCTGGTGGCACACTGGCGGAGTGCGTCGCGCGGGAAGTCTCATCGGTGCCGTCGCGGCGTCGATCATCGCCGTCCCCGCCCCTCCCGCGGCGGCGGCCGCCGCCCCTCTCGCGGCTGCTCCTCCTACCGCGGTGTGCACTATCACCGACCAGCGCATCGACGAGCTGTCCGGCCTGGTCACCGTGCCCCGCGGCTATGTCGCGGTCAACGACGGCAGCGACGACCCCCGCAACCGCCGCATCTTCTTCCTCGACGAGAAGTGCAAGGTCGGGCGCGCGGTCAAGTACCCGTCGCAGCCCACCGACACCGAAGACCTCGCCGTGGCCCCCGACGGCACCCTCTGGATCGCCGACATCGGCACCAACACCGGAGCCCGTAGCACGATCGGCCTCTGGAAACTGGCTCCCGGCGCGACCAAGCCGGTCCTGCACAAGGTGCGCTACCCGGCCGGGTCCCACGACGCCGAAACCCTGATCCTCGACGGCGACGGCACCCCCGTCATCGTGACCAAGGAACCCTTCGCGGGCGAACTGTTCGTTCCCACCGGCCCCCTGCGCCCCGGCAAGGTCACCGCGCTGCGCTCCGCCGGCCGGGTCCGCATCCCGATCACGACCACCAGCAACCCGTACGGCATGCCCGGCCGTTTCGCCCTCACCGGCGGCACCACCAGCCGCGACGGCACCAAGGTCGCCCTGCGCACCTACGCCGACGCCTTCGAATACCCCGTCCGCGACGGCGACGTGGTCGGGGCCCTCACAAGCGGCGACCCCACTGCCGTCCCGCTCCCCGACGAACCCCAGGGCGAGGCGATCGCCTACACCCAGGACGGGGCTGCCCTGGTCACGGCCTCGGAAGGCGCCAAGCCCGACGTCCTCCGCTACCCCTCGGCTCTGCGAGCACCCTCCCCGACGCCGACGACCACACCTCCGAGCGTGGCTCCGAGCCCGGTCCCCGCCGCCCAGCAGTCCCCGGCCGCCGAGTTCCCGACCGGCTGGCTCGCCGCCGGCGCCGGCCTGCTCGTAGTGGCCCTGACCGGCATCGTCCTGGTCGCCCGCCGCCGGCGCCCCTGACCGTCTCGTCAGCGATTGCCGCCGCTGAAGGCCGGGAAGTCTGGCATCGGCTGGTAGGTCCAGTCCCGCCGGAGCCGGCGGACGGTCTCCCGCGCGGCGGCGCTCATCGCCGGCAGGTGGCCGAACTCCTCCGCCGTGGCGCAGTCGTTGACTAAAGTATACCCGCAGGCGTCCCGATAAAATGCGTCGCTCTGCT
>CAKUMG010000207.1 GCA_934667465.1 uncultured Actinoplanes sp.
GACCAAGGTGGAGGTGCGCGTCGACGGCAGGCTCACCAAGACCTACGAGGGAACGCTGCCGCGCGAGCTCGACGTGCACCCGCCCACCGAGCTGCACGGCCAACAGGTCCGGGTCACCATCCGCGCCTACGACGCCGCGGGCAACCACGGTGAGCGCGGCACCACGGTGAAGGTGGACGTGCTCAGCCCCGAGGCGGTGACGCTCACCCCGAAGTTCGGGACCGCGCTGCGCGGCGTGGCCACGATCAAGGCCACGAACGTGTCCGCGGACACCGCCCGCCTGCAGCTCGTCGACTGGGACGGCAAGGTCGTCGCCACGAGCACCGCGGCGCCGTGGACGATGACCTTCGACACCCGCGGCCTCGACGGCGACCAGTGGCTGATGCTGCACAACTACGACCGGGCGGACAACGTGTCGTTCGACTCGGGCACCTACCGCGCCGACAACGCGGGCCCGGCCGTCGGCTCGATCACGCCCGCGAACCGGGCCCTGGTCCGGGGCAGCGTGCGCACCACGATCAAGGCCACCGACCCGAGCGGCATCAAGTCCGCCCGGGTCACCGGGGGCACGGCCACCAGCTCCCCGCTGACCTGGACCGTCACCCCCAAGGCCCAGGGTGCGTACACCATCGTCTGGACGGTGACCGACAAGCTCGGCAACACCACCGTCGCCCGCCGCGTCGTCGTCAACGACACCGTCGCTCCGGCGGTGGCGTTCGCGAAGGCGCCGAAGAACAACACGAAGCTGACCAAGAAGACGACGCTGACCGCGTCGTCGAGCGACAAGAACGGCGTCGCCAAGGTCCAGCTGCTGGTCAACGGCAAGGTGGCCGCCACCGACGCCAAGGCCGGCTACAGCTTCACGCTCGACCCGAAGAAGTACGGCAAGACGTTCACGGTGCAGCTGCGCGCCTACGACAAGGCGGGCAACAGCAAGACGATCGCGAAGCGGACCTACCGCCGCTGAGGCGGGGTCGCGGGCCGGGTGGGGGAGTCCCCGCCCGGCCCGCTGCCGTCTCAGGAGCAGGTCCAGCGGGTCGCCTTGCCCGCCTGGGAGCCGCCGAGGACGCGCCCGTCGTCGCTGAACGTGGCGACGACCAGGGCCTCGGCTCCGCGGACCGGTGTGCGGGTGCGCGTCCCGTCGTGGACGAAGAGGCGGCCGTCGCGTTCGTCCATCCCGGCGACCCAGCCCAGGGCGTTGATCGCCAACGGCTGCAGGCCGATGTCGCCGGTCAGGGCCGTCCACTCACCCGTGGCCATCTCGTAGCGCGCCGGACCGTTGGCGTTGCCCAGCAGCCAGCCGTCCGCCGCGGCCAGCACCCCCGCCGTCCGGCCGCCGGGCCCCGCGAGGACCTCCGCGCGGCTGTGGTCCGCGGTCCACACGACGGCCTTCTGCATGCGGTACACGTTCTCCGTCCCGGCCGTGCCCACGATCCTGCCGTCCGGAAGCACGACCAGGGCCCGCCCGCCGACGAACCCCCCGGGCAGCGGCAGGTCGCGGGGCTGCGCCGTGACCGAGTCCCAGATCACCGGCATCTCGACGGCACCCTGGGGCCGGTGGCCGGCCACCACGCCCGCCTCGTCGATCCCGGCGGCGACCGCGCCGGCCGGGCCGGGCAGCGGAACCACCGTGCCGGCGGCCGCCGCCCACGGCTGCCCCCCTTCCTGCTGACCGTTGCCGATCACCACGCCCCGCGAGTTGACTCCCGTGACCTGGGGATCGGCGCCCGGAGCGTCGACGGCCGTGTACTTCCCGTCCTGCCACAGCGCGACCCGGCCACCGGCGCGACCGGCCAGGAACGTGCCGGTCGGATCCCCGGCGGAGACGAAGGCGTCATCCGGCCCGGGCAGCCGCTCGCTCACACACCTGGTGATCCTGGTCAGGGCGGGCCCGAGGGTGTGCACGGGTCCCGGGGTGAGGCCCGCGGGTGGCGTCGGGGCCGCGTCCCGGGCGGGCACCAGGGCGAAGCCGCCGGCGATCACCGCGACGACGGCCGCCGCGGATCCGGCGGCGACGGCGAGCCGCGTACGGGTGCGCCGTCTCCTGCCGTCGCGGATGGCGCGCCCGACGTCGTAGCCCGCCGGCCCGGCCGGGTCGCCGAGCGTGGCCAGCAGGTCCAGGGCCCGCTTCTCGTCGATCATGATGTCCTCCCCAGCGGCATCGCATCCTCGAACCCGGTCAGCACCCTGCGCAGCGCGGTCAGCCCGTGCGCCGCCTGGCTCTTGACGGTCCCCTCGCTGCACCCGAGGGCGACCGCCACCTCCACGACCGGCTTGTCGTGCAGGTAGCGCAGCACGAGCACGGCCCGCTGCCGCGGCGGGATCTGTGCCAGGGCCGCGCGCACGACCTCGCGCTCCTCCACCTGCGGCCCCGGCGGGGCGGCCCGTTCCGGCGGGCTCGCCCCGAGCAGCACCTTGAGCCACCCGCGGCGGCGCGAGTCCAGGAAGACCCGGACCAGCATCCGGTGCACGTACGCGTCGAGGTTGTCCACCGACCGCAGCCGCGACCAGCGCACGTACAGCTTGGTGATGGTCTCCTGCACGAGATCGGCGGCGTCGTGCTCGTCCCCGCTGAGGTGGTAGGCGAGCCTGCGTAACGTCGTGATGTGGCCGTGCACGTAGGCCGTGTAGTCGGCCTCTGGATCGTCAGCCATTCCACTCCCGTCGTTGTCGCCCAGTAAACGGGGACGGGCGCGCGGCGGGTTGTAGACCGGAAGTGAACTTCAGGGGCGCACCACCACGTTGTCGAAGCGGGCGCCCGTGTTGAAGACCCGCACCCCGGTCGCGCCCGAGGCGTAGGTGGCATCCGTGACGGTGATCCTCGGGGTGCTCAGGTCGTCGACGTACACCCTGATCGTGGAGCCGACTGCCTCGACCTTGAGCCGGTACGGGCGGTTCGGCGTGACCGTCAGCGGCGCCGATCCCAGCGGCGTCCAGTTGTTCGCGGCGCGGCCCAGCACGACCCGCCCGGCCGGGCTGATCCCGGCGTAGTAGCCGCGGTAGCTGTCGGTCCCCACCGCCGGCTGGGTGGCCCGGAACACCACGCCCGCGTCACCGGCGGAGGACGTGACCGTGACGTCCGCCTCGACGGTCACCGTGCCGAAGTTGGTGTCCTGCAACGCCTTGCCGCCGTAGGAGGCCCCGGCGACGTACTGGCCGCCGCTCGCCGACCATGAGCCGCCGTACGTGCGCCAGCCCACCGCGTTGCCGTCGGCGAAGTTGTCCTGCACGGCCATCCGGACCGGCCTGATGGTGCCGTCGGCGTTGAAGACCATCCG
This sequence comes from uncultured Actinoplanes sp., assembly GCA_934667465.1. Lineage (GTDB taxonomy): Bacteria > Actinomycetota > Actinomycetes > Mycobacteriales > Micromonosporaceae > Actinoplanes. The sequence goes on from CAKUMG010000207.1 coordinate 3,279, forward strand.
GTCGTAGGCGAGCGCCCGCGAGTTGCCGTCGGTCTCGCTCAGCGGCCGGCGGTGGTAGAAGATGTACCAGATGTCGGTGCCCGGCACGTTCACGACGGTGTTGTGCCCGGACCCGCGCGCCACCGCCGGGTCCTGCGCCAGCACCTGACCGATCTTGCGGAACGGCCCGGTGGGCGAGCTCGCCGTCGCGTAGGAGACCGAGTAGTCCGGCCCGGTCCAGCCGCCCTCGGACCACATCAGGTAGTACGTGCCGTTGCGCTTGAACATCAGCGAGCCCTCGGTGTAGTTCGCGGGCGTGATCTCCTTGAACGTGGAGCCGTCCGGGAACGTGCCGAGGCTGACCATGTCCGGGTTCAGCTTCACCACGTTGGCGTGCCGCCACCCGCCGTAGTACATGTACGCCTGACCGTCGTCGTCGATGAACACGTCCTGGTCGATGGGCTGCGCGCCGTTGACGAACCGGTCGATCAGCGGGCGGCCGATCGCGTCCCGGTAGGGGCCCTCGGGCCGGTCCGCCACCGCGACGCCGATGCCGCCGCGTTCCGCGTTGCTCTGGATGTCGTTGGCCGCGAAGTACAGGTAGTACTTGCCGTTGCGCTGCACCGGGGCGGGCGCCCACAACGCCCGGCGGGCCCACGGGATCGCCGCGGTGGTCAGCACGTTCGGGTGCTTGGTCCAGGTCACCAGGTCGCTGGAGGAGAACGCGTCCAGGTAGGTCTGCTCCTCGTAGCGCTTGGACGTGGTCGGATACACCCAGTAGCGGCCCTCGTAGATCGCCATGTCCGGGTCGGCGTACCAGCCGTCGACGATCGGGTTGCCCGCCACGGCGGTGGGATGGTCCGGCACGGCCGCGGCGGCGGGGCCCGCCGGGGCGATCAGGGCGAGGGCGAGCGCGGCGGCGACGGCGACTTTTCGCATCACGGACTCCTGACGGGGGAGCGGCGGGGGATCTCCACAATATAGATGATCGGCTATCGAAGCTGGCCGCGGCGCGGGGCGAGGCAGCGGCAACTGGCCGTGGCGCAGGTGATCGGCACCGGCGCAGCGGGCGTCCTGGTCCGCGAGCCGTTCACCACCACCTTCACCGTCCCGGAGATCGGGCACCCGGCGGGTCCCCGGTGGCGGCCGGGGACTAGCTTGTCAGCCATGCATCCAGCAGGACCGATGCCGGTGACGCTGCCGACCGGGGTACGGCTCTCGTCCGCGCTGCTGTTCGGCGTGGCCGGGCTCGCCCTGCTGGAGGCCGTCGTCGAGCTGATCTTCGTGAACACGGACCTGAGCGTCTACCGGGACGCCTACACCGGGGACACCGGGTCCGGGTTCGGCAGCGTGGTCGTCGCGACGCTGGGCATCCTGTTCGCCGCGGGCGCCTCGACGCTGGCGGTGCTCAACAACCACGGCCGCAAGAACGCGAGGGTCACCACGTACGTGCTGGGCGGCATCTTCATGTTCTGCGGCGGCCTGGGCACGATCACCGGCGGTCTGCACGGCCCGGAGCGGTCCGCGGGGGACGGCGGGCTCGCGCGGGTGCTGCCCGCGGCGTACGGCATCGGTATCGGGGTTGTCGACGTGCTGACCGCGGTCGCGATCCTCGCGGCGATCGTGCTGCTCAGCCTGCCGTCGTCGAACCGCTTCTTCACGGCGAGCGAGGCAGCGCACCACGCGGGCAAGCTGGCGGGGCTGGCCTACGCGCCCTACCCGCCCTATCAGACATCCCACGCTTTCACCCCCAACCCCACCCCGCAGCCGTACGCCGCTCCGCCGCGCCCCGCGCCGCCGCCGCACACCGGCAGCATCCCCGCGGTCGACCCCTGGGCCGAGCAGCGCGACCCCTGAGGCATCCACATGCCGGTACGTGCCGGTGGCGGGCGATATCCGCTTGCCGGGCGCGCGACGATGAACACCATGATCAGGTCTCACGTGGGACTGCTGCAGGTCAGCGCTGCTGGAATCCTGTGGGGCACCGGCGGCCTCGCGGTGACCCTGCTGCACGAACGCGACGGCCTCGGCGCGATGACCGTCAGCGCCTGGCGGATGATCCTGGCCGCCGCCGCCCTGATCGGCTTCGCCGTGCTCGCGCGCCGCTCGGGCGCGGTCCTGGCGACCCTGCGCGCACATCCCGTCCTGGCGATCACGGTCGGCTGCGGCACCGCCGTCTACCAGGGCCTCTACTTCGTGTCCGTGCTGCTCGCCGGCGTCAGCGTCGCGACCGTGATCTCGCTGGGCCTGGCCCCCGTCCTCGCCGCGGTCTGGGAACACCTGCGCGCCCGCACCCGCCCCTCCCCGCGCGAACTCGTGGTCCTCGCCGCCGCCCTCGCCGGGCTCGCCCTGGTCAGCGTGTTCGCGGGCCACGGCTCGGCGGCGCCCGGCGACCGCCCCGGCCTCGGCCTGCTGCTCGCCGTGGCCGCCGGGGTCATCTACGCCGCGACCACGGTCCTGGGTCACACCCTCGCCCAGCGCGCCGACCCCATCGCCCTCAACACCTGCGCCACCACCGCCGGGGCCGTCCTGCTGAGCCCCTTCCTGATCGCCGCCGCCCTCACCGGCGACCCGGTGGCCGGCAGCAGCGCGGGCTCGCTGGCGCTGCTGGCCTATCTGGGCATCGCGACCATGGCCCTGGCCTACGGCCTCCTGTACGCGGGCCTGCGCACCACCTCCGGCTCGGCGGCGACCGTGGCGACCCTGCTCGAACCGGTGGCCGCCGCCCTGCTCGCGGCCCTGCTCCTCGGCGAGCGCCTGCCCTGGCCCGCGTGGCTCGGCGGCGCCCTCATCCTCGCGGCGGTCGCCGCCCTCCGCCCCGCCCCCGAACCCGCCTCTCCCGCACCCGTCCCGGCCTGATCCGCACTCCGCGTCCCGGACCGGCGGCCGGCTCAGAGGATCTCCGCGACCAGCCGGGCGAGGTCCTCCGGATCGCTGCCGCGCCCGCCGGCGGTGAGCAGCCGTTCGGCGGTGCGGGCCGGGCCGAGCCGGGTGCGTCGATCACGCAGCGTCCGGAGCACGATGGTCCGGTAGGACCGGCGCGGCGGAGTTCTCGGCGGGTCAGTCGCCGAGGCGGGCGAGGGTGGCGGCTGGCCAGGTGAGGGTGGCGGTGCCGTCGGTGAGGCTCACGCCGGCGTCGGTGAAGTCGACGGTGAGGGCCGGGTCGGCGCCGAACGGGTTGTCGGCGGTGTAGTAGCGCGGCTGGCCGCGGTGGACCAGGTGGAACTCGTCGACGGGGGTGAGGATCAGCCAGTCGCGGCGTTCGACGTGTTCGACGCAGAAGCCGGTGCTCTGCTCGCACCAGCGGTCGGTGACCTCGGTGCCGATGGTCAGGTTCGTGGAGAGCCAGCGGCCGAAGAGCACCGGGATCAGGGCCAGTGCGATGACGGCCGCGATCCAGCGGAGGGGATGGGGCCGGGCGGGGGCCGGCGGGGCGACGGGGTCCATGAGGGAACGGTATCGATCTTCGTCCGCCGCCTGCTCACCGATCCGTGCCACCTGCCGCCGGCGGGGAGAAGGGGCCGGCGTGCTCGCCGGCCCCTTTCGATGCGCGTACGGGATCAGGGCTTCCCGGCGTCGCGGGTGAGCAGCCCCTCGGTGTCCGAGCAGCTCGTGGCGGCCTGGTGCAGCGCCGTGACGCGGGCCCGCGCCTCCTCGGCCGGCACCTCGTTCAGGCCCTTCCAGAGCGTCACGGCGTCGGCCACGTACGACGTGTCGGACGAGAAGATGTCGCCGGACTCCACGGCCGTGGGTTCGGTGCCGAGCATCCAGGACGCGGCGGCGAGCCCCTGGGCCAGGTCGGCATAGTTGTCGCAGCCGGGCGGGCCGGCGAACGCGGCGGCCACCATGTCGACCGTACGCGTCCGCAGGTGCCCGTCGTCGCCGAGCTCGATGCGCACGAGCGCGGTGTCCGGCTTCCACTCCGGGAGGCGCTCCGGGAGAACGGTCGTGGTGTCCTCGTGCACCCGCTGCGGCAGGCCCGGCAGCGTCGCCAGCACCGTGAGGGCCTCCCGTGCCCGGGGTGCTGCCTCGGACAGCAGCCCGGAGTGGACCCGGCTCAGGCAGAGCCGCGGCTCGCCGGGGGCGCACACCAGCTCGCGGGCCACCGGGTCCATCGCGTTGTAGACGACCCGCTTGTCGTGCGGCATCACGGCGATCGCCAGGGCCGCGGCCAGGGCCACCGGCAGCAGCGCGGCCAGCCGCAGCTTGCGGGTGCCGGCGACCAGCAGGAGCACGGCGGCGACGGCCAGGCCCGCGAGCCAGAGGGCCTGCGCGGCGCTGGCCCGGTGCGGCACGGTGGCGTACGCGTCCGGCATGTTCATCTCCGCCATGGGCGAGAACACCAGCGCCAGCCAGCCGCGGGGCTTGGTCAGCATGGGCAGGAGCAGCAGCAGCGCCAGGCCCGCCACGGCGAGGATCGGTGCGGTCACGGGTGACGGCAGCAGCCGGCCGGCCGCCATCCCGAGCCACACCGCGGCGACCAGGGCGAACGCGCCGACGGCGGTGACGACGACGGCCGCCACCGGGAAGTAGCGGGCCGTCCCGATGATCCACGCGGCGCCGGCCAGGCCCATCGCCAGGTAGCCGCCGACCACGGCGATCCCCATCGCGCCGAGCGTCGGCATCACCCGCTGCGCGCGGGGCCGCGGCGTGCTGTCGAACAGCTCCCCGACCGGGTTGCGCTGCTCGCGGCGGGCCTGCCAGGCGCCGGCGGCCAGCGCCAGGGGCCAGAGGATCACCAGGTACAGCCGCTGGGTCATGGCCAGCTGCATCCAGCCGGTCTCGAAGTAGATGCCCTCGGCGAAATAGAGCAGCAGGGCGCCGATCACCAGCAGGACCAGGGCGGTTCCGATCGCCGCCGAGCGGCGCAGCTCAAGGCCGAGGATGCGTCTCATCACACCCGGCAAGACGATGCCGTACGCGATCCGGTTCTCACCACTCTGTGACATATGCCACTCATGGCGCTCATGCGCCGAAGCGCGGCCCGCGCGCCAGCCGGACCGGCCCGACCGCGGTCGCCACGTCGACATCAGCGCCCCGCTGCCGGACCACGACGGTTCCCTCCCGCGCCAGCGCGCCGGCGACCTCGCGCGCGGAGTCCATCAGCTCCCGCCATGATTCCCCGCCCGTGACC
>CAKUMG010000208.1 GCA_934667465.1 uncultured Actinoplanes sp.
GTGCCGGGGCAGACCGTGCTGCGGGACCTGTCGTTCACGCTGGCGCCGGGGAGCCGGACGGCGCTGGTGGGGCCGAGCGGGTCGGGCAAGTCGACAGTGGCGGCGCTGCTGGTGCGGTTCCTCGACCCGCGTACGGGGGTGGTGACGCTCAACGGTCTTGACGTGCGCACGCTGGACCCCGACGCGGTGCGGGCGCGGGTGACGTGGCTGGCCGAGGACGCGTACCTCTTCGACACGACGATCGCCGCGAACCTGCGCATCGCCCGACACGACGCGTCCGAGGCCGAGCTGCGGGCCGCGCTGGGCCGGGCGCGGCTGCTCGACTGGGTGGACGCGCTGCCCGCGGGCCTGGACACCCCGGTCGGGGAGCACGGCGCGCGGCTGTCCGGCGGTCAGCGGAGGCGGCTCGCGCTGGCCCGGGCGCTGCTGACCGACGCGCGGGTGCTGATCCTCGACGAGCCGGCCGAGCACCTCGACGACCCGACGGCGCACCGGCTCACCCGCGACCTGCTCGAGGCGGCCGACGACCGTACGGTGCTGCTCATCACCCACCGCACCGCCGACCTCGCCGGGATCGACCGGGTCGTGACCCTCGGGGCCCAGCGGCTGGTCAGCGCCGGTGCGTCCGCGGTCCGGCGCTGAGCGGGCGTCCGGCCACCGGGACGCGAGGCTCGGCTCGGCCGGGTCTCGAGGCACTTGCGGTAATGTTGTCGGCCAGACCGAGGGGCGCTGCAACGGGGAAACCCGCCACGCTCGGGCTGAAGCTCCACCGGACCAAGGGCGCCTCCTCACTGATCTTGTGCGGAGGTGGTCGTGTGTCTGTTTCTGACTCGTTGCGCTCGCTGATGGCCGAGCGTGTGCTCGTGCTCGACGGCGCGTGGGGCACGATGCTGCAGGGCGCGAAGCTGACGCCCGAGGACTACCGGGGCGACCTGATCCCCGCCGACCACCCCAAGGACGTCACGGGCGACCCGGACCTGCTCATCCTGACCCGTCCGGACCTCATCCTCGACGTCCACCGGCAATACCTCGCCGCGGGCGCCGACATCACCACCACGAACACGTTCACCGCCACCAGCATCGGCCAGGCCGACTACGGCCTCGAGCACCTGGTGCGCGAGATGAACGTGCAGGCCGCCCGGCTCGCCCGGCAGGCCGCCGACGAGGCCGGCGGCAAGTTCGTGGCCGGCTCGATCGGGCCGCTCAACGTCACGCTGTCGCTGTCGCCCAAGGTCGACGACCCGGCCTACCGTGCGGTCACCTTCGACGAGGTCAAGGCGTCCTACGCCGAGCAGATCAGCGCGCTGGCCGAGGGCGGCGTCGACCTGCTGCTGATCGAGACGATCTTCGATACGCTCAACGCCAAGGCCGCGATCGCCGCCGCGCGCGAGGTCGCGCCGGAGCTGCCGCTCTGGATCTCGGTGACGATCGTCGACCTCTCCGGGCGTACGCTCAGCGGCCAGACCGTGGAGGCGTTCTGGCGCTCCATCGAGCGGGCCCAGCCGCTGGTGGTCGGCGTCAACTGCTCGCTCGGCGCCGCCGAGATGCGGCCGCACGTCGCCGAGCTGGCCCGGCTGTCCAGCTCCTACGTCGCGTCGCACCCCAACGCGGGCCTGCCCAACGCGTTCGGCGGCTACGACGAGACCCCGTCGCAGACCGCCGGGCTGGTGGGCGAGTTCGCCGCCGCCGGCCTGGTCAACATCGTCGGTGGCTGCTGCGGCACCTCGCCCGCGCACATCGCGCAGATCGCCGAGGCCGTCCGGGGCGTTGCGCCGCGCGTGATCGACCCGCCGGCCGAGACGACGCGGTTCTCCGGCCTGGAGCCGTTCGCGATCGGGCCCGACACCGGCTTCGTGATGATCGGCGAGCGGACCAACGTGACCGGCTCCGCCAAGTTTCGCCGGCTGATCGAGGCCGATGACCACCAGGCCGCCGTCGACGTGGCCCTCGAGCAGGTGCGCGGCGGCGCGAACCTGCTCGACGTGAACATGGACGCCGACCTGCTCGACAGCGAGCTGGCCATGACGACGTTCCTCAACCTGATCGCGACCGAGCCCGAGGTCGCCCGGATCCCGGTGATGATCGACAGCTCCAAGTGGAGCGTGCTCGAGGCCGGGCTCAAGTGCGTCCAGGGCAAGGGCGTCGTCAACTCGATCAGCCTCAAGGAGGGCCCCGGTCCGTTCCTGGCCCAGGCCGCGAAGATCCGCGACTACGGCGCGGGCGTCGTCGTCATGGCCTTCGACGAGCAGGGCCAGGCGGACACCGCCGACCGCAAGGTCGAGATCTGCGGGCGGGCCTACGACCTGCTCGTCCACGAAGCCGGCTTCGCGCCCGACGACATCATCTTCGACCCGAACGTGCTCGCCGTCGCCACCGGCATCGCCGAGCACAACGGCTACGCCAAGGCGTTCCTCGAGGCGCTGCCGCGGATCAAGGAGCGGTGCCCGGGCGCCCGGACCAGCGGCGGCATCTCCAACCTGTCGTTCGCGTTCCGCGGCAACGACGTGGTCCGCGAGGCGATGCACTCGGCGTTCCTGTTCCACGCCACCAAGGTCGGCCTGGACATGGGCATCGTCAACGCCGGCCAGCTCGCGGTCTACGCCGACATCCCGGCCGACCTGCTCGAGCTCGTCGAGGACGTCATCTTCGACCGCCGCGAGGACGCCACCGACCGCCTGGTCACGTTCGCGTCCACGGTCACCGGGTCGGGCACCAAGCGCGCCGTGGACCTGTCCTGGCGCGAGGGCCCGGTCGGCGAGCGCCTGTCCTACGCGCTGGTCCACGGCATCGTCGACTACGTCGAGGAGGACACCGAGGAGGCCCGGCAGCTGCTCGACCGGCCCCTCGATGTCATCGAGGGCCCGCTGATGGACGGCATGAAGGTCGTCGGCGACCTGTTCGGCTCGGGCAAGATGTTCCTGCCCCAGGTCGTCAAGAGCGCCCGGGTCATGAAGCGCTCGGTGGCCTACCTCGAGCCGTTCATGGAGCAGGAGAAGGAGGAGGCCCGGCTGGCGGGCCACATCCAGACCAGTCGCGGCCAGGGCAAGGTCGTGCTCGCCACGGTCAAGGGCGACGTCCACGACATCGGCAAGAACATCGTCGGCGTCGTGCTCGGCTGCAACAACTACGAGGTGATCGACCTCGGCGTGATGGTGCCCGCCGCGAAGATCCTCGAGACCGCGCTCGCCGAGGGTGCCGACGCGATCGGGCTCTCCGGGCTGATCACCCCGTCGCTGGACGAGATGGTCGCGGTCGGTGCCGAGATGCAGCGGCGCGGCATGACGATGCCGCTGCTCATCGGCGGTGCCACGACGTCGAAGCAGCACACGGCGGTGCGGATCGCCCCCGCGTACGAGGGCTCGACCGTCCATGTCCTGGACGCCTCGCGCGTCGTGGGCGTCGTGTCGAACCTGCTCGACCCGGGCCGCGCGCAGGTGCTGGACACCGAGAACCGCGCCGAGCAGGAGCGGCTGCGCGAGCAGCACGCCAACCGGCACTCGCAGCCGCTGCTGACCCTGTCGCAGGCCCGCGCCAATCGCGAGCAGGTCGACTTCACCGAGATCCCGGAGCCGTCGTTCACCGGGCGGCGCGAGGTGTCGCCGCCGATCGCCGAGCTGCGCGAAATGATCGACTGGCAGTTCCTGTTCCTCGCGTGGGAGCTCAAGGGCAAGTACCCGGCGATCCTGGACCAGCCCGTCGCGCGCGAGCTGTTCGACGACGCGCAGACGCTGCTCGACAAGATCATCGCGGAGGGCGCGTTCACGGCCCGGGGCGCCTACGCGCTGTGGCCCGCGCACGCCGAGGGCGACGACATCGTGCTGCCCGGCGCGCGGTTCCCGATGCTGCGCCAGCAGACCGAGAAGCCGCGGGGGCGGGCCAACCGGTGCCTCGCCGACTACATCGCGCCCGCCGGTGCGGGGGACCACCTCGGCGGGTTCGCGGTGTCGATCCACGGCGCCGAGGAGCTCGCGGCCGCCTACGAGGCCGAGCAGGACGACTACCGGGCCATCATGGTCAAGGCCCTCGCCGACCGGCTCGCCGAGGCGTTCGCCGAGTGGCTCCACCTGCGGCTGCGCCGCGAGTGGTTCGAGCCGGACGCTTCGCCCGTGCTGGAAGACCTGCACGCCGAGCGCTTCCGGGGCATCCGGCCCGCGCTGGGCTACCCGGCCAGCCCGGACCACAGCGAGAAGAAGGACCTGTTCGAGCTGCTCGAGACGGACAAGCTGAACATCGGGCTCACCGAGTCGTTCGCGATGACGCCGGCGGCGGCGGTGAGCGGGCTCATCTTCGCGCACCCGGAGGCCAAGTACTTCACCGTCGGGCGGCTGGGCAAGGACCAGATCGAGGACTACGCCGAGCGGCGCGGGATGCCCCTCGACGAGGTCGAGAAGTGGCTGCGGCCCAACCTGGCGTACTGAGCTCCTCCGCTCCTCAGCGGCGCGTCGTCCCGGTCCGGGGCGGCGCGCCGCTTTGTCGTGGGGCGGCGCTCTTGTTGTGGGGCGGCGCTTCGCCGTGGGTCGCCACTTCGTCACGGCGCCGGCGCGGCGCGGCGCTTTGTCGTGGGTCGCCACTTCGTCACGGCGCGGCGGGGCGCGGTGCTTCGGTGCGGGGAGGCGTGGGCGTGCGGACAATGCGCGCGCGGCGGGCGTACGGGATGGGTTAGACCTTGACAGTCATCGATGTGAGCGCAACCATCGGGAAACTTCCCCGTAACATCCTGAGCGATCTCTCCTCCTCGTCCCGGGATGTTAGCGATCACATTGGAGTCGGCATGCGACATTGGCGCAGCGTTCTGACCGTCCTGCTGGCCGCCCTGCTCGGCGGCCTCGCGGCACCCCCGCCCGCGCTCGCGGCGACCACGCTCGTCTACACCACGTTCAAGGGCGACGGCGCCGCCGACCAGGAGCTCTGGGTCTACCAGTCGACCAACGGCGGCACGAGCTACAGCGTGCTGAGCGACACCAACTACCGCGGCCCGAGCGGGGTGCTGCGCGACCCGAGCATCATCAAGCACAACGGCCGGTACTACATCGCGTACACGGTGCAGTCCTGGACGACCAACTCCACCTACTTCAACATCGCGTCCTCGACGAACCTCACCTCGTGGACGCACGTCGCCTCGGTCAACTCCGGCCTCGCCAACACGGCCTACACCTGGGCGCCCGAGTTCTACATCGAGAACGGCACCGTCCGGATCATCACCAGCGTCGCCGCCACCAACTGCTCCGGGTGCTTCCGGCCCTGGGTCTACACGGCGCAGAACACCGCGCTGACCTCGTGGAGCGCGCCCGCCCAGATGTGGGGCCTCGGCACCAACCACATCGACACCTACGTCGTGAAGTCCGGCAACACGTGGCACGCCTTCACCAAGAACGAGACCACTAAGTACATCGAGCACTGGACCACCACGGCCAACCTGTACGAGGGCTGGATCAACCGCGGCACCCTGTGGAGCTCCGGCTACGAGGGGCCGTCGCTGGTGCGGCTCGACGACGGGCGGTGGCGCATCTACGTGGACAAGTACACCAACGGCGGGCTGTGGACGGCGACCAGCTCCGACCTGAACTCGTGGACGGGGCTGAGCTCGGTCGGCTGCTCCGGGTGCCGCCATGGGACGGCGGTGGCGAAGTGAAGCGCCGTACGCTGCTCGCCGCGTCCGCGGCCGCTGCCACCCCCGCCCTCTGGGGCGATCCCGCCTCCGCGTCTCCGGGCCCGGGCGACCCCGCCTCCGCGGCTCCGAGCTCGGGTGACCCCGCCGTCGCCGCCACCTACGGCGGCTACGCCATGGCCTACTTCACCGAGTCGCCGACGATGAGCGCTGCCCGCTATGCGGTGCACCTGGCGGTCAGCGCCGACGGGCTCAACTGGACGCCGCTCAACCAGAACAACCCGGTCGCCGTCCCGACCCAGGGCAGCGGCGGCCTGCGCGACCCGTTCCTGCTGCGCAAGCAGGACGGTACGTTCGTCGTGCTCGCCACCGACCTCAACGGCACCGACTGGGCGTACCAGAGTCAGTATCTGCACGTCTGGGACTCGGCAGACCTGCGCACCTTCACCAACTACCGGTTGCTCAAGGTGCACTCGCTGGCGACCCACGCCTGGGCGCCCGAGGCGGTCTGGGACCCGGCCCGTGGCCAGTACGCCGTCGTCTACTCCGCGGTCGTCGGCGGCCGCAACGTCCTCATGGTCAACTGGACGACGGACTTCCGGACGGCCTCGGCGCCGCAGACGTTCTTCGACCCGGGCTACGACGCGATCGACGGCTCCTTCGTCACGGTCGGCGGCGTCAACTACATGTACTACAAGAACAACACCAACAGCACGCTCCTCGGCACCCGCTCCTCGTCGTTCAACCCGGGCAGCTTCAGCATCTACACCGGCGCCATCACCCCGGGCCGCGGCGTCGAGGCGCCCCAGATCGTCAAGTCCAACACCGCCGACACCTGGTACATGTGGGGCGACACGTGGAGCCCCAACGGGCGCTTCTTCGCCTGGCAGACCACGAACCTCTCCGGCGGCGCCTGGACCCTGCTCAACGACCGCGCCTACACGCAGCCGCTGAACTCCAAGCACCTCGGCATCACCCCGATCACCAGCGCCGAGATGTCGGCGCTGCTGACCCGCTTCGGCGCCCCGGCCTGGAACCGCCTCAAGAGCTACAACTTCCCGGACCGCTACGTCCGGCACACGAACAACGCGGCCCGGATCGACGCCTACCCGTTCGACCCCTACCAGGACCAGCTCTGGACCCTGGTCCCCGGGCTCGCCGACTCGTCGGGGGTCTCGTTCCGCTCGGTCAACTACCCGACCCGGTACCTCCGCCACTCCGGCTACGCCCTGGTCCTGGCCGCCCCGGACGGCAGCGCCACCTTCAACGCCGACGCCACCTTCCACCGAACTGCCGGCTTCGCCGACGCGACGTGGACCTCCTTCCGCTCCCACAACTTCCCGGACCGCTACATCCGCCACGCCGGCTACGTCCTGCGCATCGACCCGATCAGCAGCTCCTCCAGCACCACGGACAAGCAGGACGCCACCTTCCGCGTCGGCTACTGAGCCGTTCCGCGCTGTCCCGCGCCGGCAATCGGCGCGCGGGGTCCCGGCCCCGCGCGCCTCCGCCTGTGTCCCGCGCGCCTCCGCCTGTGTCCCGCGCGGTTTCGCCTGTGTCCCGCGCGGCTTCGCCCGTGCCCGCGCGCCTCCGCCGCCCGGTCCGGCGTGCCCGCCCGGGCCGGTCTCTTGCTCGGGCCTGTCCGGCGCCGGTGTCCCTCAGTCTCTCGTGCGCGCGCCGCCTCCGATCTCCGTCTCGCGGGCGGTCTCGTGGGCGGTCTCGCGGTGGTGGAGGGCGAGCCAGATTCGGTCGCGGGTCAGCGGCAGCTCGGTGAAGCGGATGCCCGTCGCGTCCCGGACCGCGTTCGCCAGCGCGGGCGCGACCGGGTTGTACGGGCTCTCGCTCATCGACTTGGCGCCCAGCGGCCCGATCGCGTCGTCCGTGTCCGCGAACACCACCTCGGTGCGCGGCACGTCGGCGAAGCTCGGCAGGTGGTACTGGCGGAACCCCACCGTCTGCACGGTTCCGTGCTCGTCCAGCACCATGCGCTCGGTCAGCGCCGACCCCAGCGCCTGCGCGACCCCGCCCTCGACCTGCCCCCGGCACTGCAACGGGTTCAGCACCCGCCCCGCGTCGGCACTGTGCACGCTCCGCAGGATGCGCAGCTCGCCTGTCCCGGGGTCGATCGCCACCCGGAACCACTGCGCGTTGAAGGCCACCGACCGCGGCGTCCCCGTCCACCGCCCCGCCCCGCTGACCGGCCCGCCGGCGGCGACCTCCGCCAGGCTCACCCGCGACCCGTCCGCCCGCACCACGTGGTCCCGCTCGAGCGTCAGCCCGCCGGCCCGCGCCAGGACCGCCACCCGCAGCGCCCGCGCGGCCCGCAGCACCGCCTGCCCCGCCACGACCACCCCGGTCGACGCGAACGCCCCGGTGTCGTGGCCGACCACATCGGTGTCCGACTGCCGCACCGCGATCCGGTCCGGTGTCGTGCCGAGCTCGTCCGCCGCCAGCTGCACGTGCACGGTCGTGCTGCCGTTCCCGAACTCCGCCGTCCCCACCGCGATCTCGTACCGGCCCCCGGCGACCAGGCTCACGGTCGCGTCCGCGAAGTGCCCGCCCGGCGGCCCCGCCGCGATCATCGCGATGGCCATCCCGTCCCCGGTGAGCCAGCCTTCCGGCGCCCTCTCCTCCGCCGGGCCGTCGCCGCCGCCGTCGGCATGCGGCTCCGCGCCGTCGGCGTGCGGTTCCGCGGCGGCGTGCGGCTCTACGGCGGGGTGTGGTCCCGCGGCGAGGTGCGGTTCCGCGGTGGCGTGCGGTTCGGCGGTGGCGTGCGGC
>CAKUMG010000209.1 GCA_934667465.1 uncultured Actinoplanes sp.
CCGCGGCGCTGTCCGACTCGATGCCGTACCGAAGCCCCGGTTCGAGGAACGCGGCGCCCTTGCCGGACTGCTCGGCGGCGTCGCCCAGCAGGCTGGAGAGGTTGAACTTGTAGTGCGCAAGCACCAGCAGCGTCATGATCAGCGCGCCCGACATCAGCAGGAACGCCTTGACGATCTGGACGTAGGTGGTGCCCTTCATGCCGCCCACGACCACGTAGACGATCATCAGCGCGCCGACCAGGATGATCGTCGCGATCTTGGCGGTGTCCGCGTCCATGCCCAGGAACGTCGTGCCCGGCCGGATGCCCAGCAGCAGCGACACGAGCGCGCCCGCGCCGACCATCTGCGCGATCAGGTAGAAGATCGACACCACGATGGTGGAGACGGAGGCCGCGGTCCGGACCGGCCGCTGCCGCATCCGGAAGGCCAGCACGTCGGCCATCGTGTAGCGGCCCGAGTTGCGCAGGAACTCCGCGACCAGCAGCAGCGCGACGAGCCACGCCACCAGGAAGCCGATGGAGTAGAGGAAGCCGTCGTAGCCGTAGAGCGCGATGAGGCCGGCGATGCCGAGGAACGACGCCGCCGACATGTAGTCGCCGCCGATGGCCATGCCGTTCTGGAAGCCGGTGAACTGCCGCCCGCCGGCGTAGAAGTCGGTGGCGGTCTTGGTCTGCCGGCTCGCCCAGATGGTGATCCCGAGCGTGATCGCGACGAACACCAGGAAGAGCGTGATGGTGAGGGTACGGCTGGTCGAGGTCGAGGCCTCCGCGGCGATCGAGATCACTCGGTCACCTCCGGGCCGGCCTTCTTGCCCTCGAGCTCGGCGGTGATGCGGTCCGCGCGCGGGTCGAGCTCACGGGCCGCGTAGCGGGAGTAGAGCCACGCGATCAGGAACGTCGTCACGAATTGGAGCAGCCCGAAGAGCAGCGCGACGTTGATGTTGCCCACGATCTTGAGGGCCATGAAGTCGCGCGCGTACGCGGACAGCAGCACGTACAGCGCGTACCAGAGGAAGAACGCGACCGTCATCGGGAACACGAAGTTACGGAGTTTCCGGCGCAGTTCCCCGAACTCCGGGGAGTTCTGGACCGCGACGTACTTCTCGGTCGGAGTCGCTTCGGTCGTCAACGTGGCTCACCACCTTCGTGGGGGCAGGGCTCTTTTCACGGGCACCGTACGAAGCGGCACCGTCCCCCACGCGTCACCGGTCGGCGGCTGCGCCGAGCGGCGGGCGAGGTGCGCTCACCGGTCCAACGAGCGGTACCTGCCCCGGAAGTGGATCAAGGGCCCGTCATCCTGGGACCCGGCGGTGATCGACTCGATGGTGGCCTCGACCAGCAGCGACCAGCCGAAGGGCCGTTCGCCGTCCAGCCGGCACCCCGCCCAGGTCGCGGCGCCGGCCAGCACCGGCCCCCAGTCGGTCTCCGTCCAGCCGCCCGCGGCGAACAGCCCGCCCGGTGCCGGCATCAGCCCGGCGAACTTGTCCGCGACCTGCTGGTCCGCGGGCCCGAGCGGGATCACGGCGAACCGCTTGGCGACCGAGGCGGCGTCCCAGAACTCGCTCTCCTCGTCGACCAGCCCCAGCACCCGCCCGGGATCGCCGTCGGCCACCGTCATCGACGACACGGTGAGCCCGGCCGGCCCGGGCGCGGTCCACAGGGTCACCGTCGACGCCAGCCTGCCGCGTAGCCGCCGTACGGGAGATTTGTCCGCCTCGGGAACGGCGAAAGGGTCGATCGAGTGGATATGTCCGCCGGTCGAAGAGCTCACGGAGCCAGTATGGCCTGCACCGCGGCCACTGCTCGGCACGCTACGCGACCCCGGCCGGGTGCGGACGGCGATGCGGACTGTCTTGTGAGGATCAGCGGGAGGCGCTCACGGTGGCGAGCAGCTCGGGCATCCGCCGGTCCAGCAGGGGGCCGGTCAGGCGGAGCCCGAGCAGGAAGGCGCCGGCGCCGTACGCGATGCCGGCCGGCAGTCCCAGCCAGAGCCACGCGTCGCCGAGCAGCCACGCGGCGAGGTGCAGCGGCACGGTCGCGATCACCGCGCCGAGCAGGGCCGCGAAGCTGAGCAGGCCCTTCGCCGGACCGCTGCCGGAGTTCATCGCGAACGGACTGGTCGAGTCGGGCAGCGCATAGGCCGCGCGGACCGAGATCGGCAGGACGACGGCAACCCCGACGCCGTACGCCGCCGCGACCGTCCCGAACAGCGCGGGGATCCCCGGCACCCGGTCCGCCAGGACGCCCACGACCAGCGTGATGAGCAGCAGGGCCGGGAGCACGTAGAGCGAGTAACCGGCCGCCCGCGACGCCAGCTCGACGCGGCCCGGGACGCCTGCCACGACGTTCGCCGCGTACGCGCTCCGGTCGAACCCGAACTGGTTGGCGAGGCTGACCGCGCCCAGCGCCGCCACGAAGACGAGCACGGCGCCCGGTGCGGAGGACGGGCCGCCGCTCGCGACCAGGAACACCGGCAGGAAGACGCCGACCACGCCGAACGTGATCAGCGCGGTGCGCCGGCGCGTCTCCCGCCACCAGTACCGGGCCTCGCGCGCGGTGAGCGCGCCGAACGCGGTGCGCGGCAGCCAGCGGGGCACCAGCTGGGCGACCGGGCTGCGGTCCGAGACGCCCCGGCGGCTGCCCGGGCCCGCCGCAGCGGCGCCGGTCATCGCGCGTTCCAGCGTCACCGACCACCACAGGAACAGCAAGGCCTGCGTCGCCAGGACGATCACAACCTTGACGGGTACGGCCCAAGCCCGGCCCGCGGCGACGTCGAAGCCCAGCCCCCACGGCGCCCCGGCCGGCGTCCACGCCACCACCGCGGCCACCCGGGCGAGCCCGTCCCAGTCCGCGTTCTCCGCGGCGTTCGCCACGCCCAGCTGGATCGGCCCCAGCAGTGCCGCCGTGCAGGCGAGCACGACCGTGGCCAGGTCCCGGGACCGGCGGCTGCGCAACGCGGTCGCGAAAGCGCTGGTCATCGCGCGGCTCAGCGCCACGCACAGCAGCAGCCCCAGCGCCACCCCGAGCAGCTGGGCCAGCCCGGCGAGCACCCCGCCCAGCGTGGCCGCGCCGTGCACCGTGCCGAGCGTGGCCGCGACCGTGGCCACCGGCGGGATGCCGATCAGGGCCGCTGCCGTCATCCCGCGGATCAGTGCCGGGCGGCGCAGCGGCAGCAGCGCGAACCGGGCGGGGTCGAGCGACTCGTCCACCCCGAAATAGAGCAGCGGCAGGAAGAGCCAGCCCAGCACGATCAGCGCGCCACCGGCGGCGGCGATCAGCTCGGCGGGGCGCTGCTCGCCGAGCAGGCCCGGCAGCGCGAACAGGAAGTAGCCTAGGACCGCGAGGAACAGGCCGGCGACCGCACCGAACACGAACAGCGCCACGCGCCAGCCGCCGGCCCGCAGGCCGCCCGCGATCAGCCGGAACTTCAGCCGGACGAAGTGCCGGGTCCTCACAGCCACGACAGCTCGGACCCCGTCGCCGTGCGCCCGCCGACCACCTGCACGAACACGTCCTCCAGCGAACGGCCGGCGCGGACCTGGTCGAGCGTGCCCCCGGCCAGGATCCGGCCCTGCGCGAGGATCGCGACGTGGCTGCACAGCCGTTCCACCACGGCCATCACGTGGCTCGAGAAAACGACCGTGCCGCCGCCGGCGACGTAACGCTGGAGGATGTCGCGGATCAGAGCGGCCGAGACCGGGTCGACTGCCTCGAACGGCTCGTCCAGCACCAGCACCCGCGGCGCGTGCAGCAGCGCGCAGGCCAGCCCGATCTTCTTCTTCATGCCCGCGGAGTAGTCGACCACCAGAGTGCGGTTACCGGCGCCGAGCTCGAGGACCTCCAGCAGCTCCGTGGCGCGCCGGTCCACCTCGTCGCCCGGCATCCCGCGCAGCAGCCCGTGATAGGCGAGCAGCTCGGCGCCGGTGAGCCGGTCGAAGAGGTGCACGCCGTCGGGCAGCACCCCGATCCGGGCCTTCGCCGCGGCGGGGTCGGCCCAGACGTCGTGCCCCAGGACCCGGGCCTGACCGGCGTCGGGCCGCAGCAGGCCGACGGTCATCGACAGCGTCGTGGTCTTGCCGGCGCCGTTCGGGCCGAGCAGGCCGAAGAAGGATCCCGCGGGCACTTCGAGGTCGATCCCGGCAACCGCGACCTTCTGGTCGAACCGCTTGACCAGGCCCCGCAGGGACAGCGCCGGGTCGGCGCTGCCGCGCTGCTGGGGGATCGTCATGCCCCCGAACCTAACGGCTGGTCAGGCCCGGAGCCACCCGGCCGATCAGCCGATGCGCTCGATGACCGCGCGCCGGATGAGGAACTTGCCGGACTCGCGGACCTGCTCGAACGCGGCGTCGTTCAGCAGGATGCAGCTGCCCGACGGGCTCGCGACCTTGACCGTGATGCTCTTGTCGTTGTCGAGGTTGGTGACCTTGAGCGTGGTGCCGATCGGGAAGGCGTTGCTGGACGCCGCCGGGGCGCCGGCCTCGCCGGAGAGCGTCACGGTCGAGCCCTTGCAGACGACGTCGCCACTCCCATTGTTTCCCGCCGCCGGCGGGGCGGCCGCTTCTCCGGTCTCCTGCTCGACCGGGGCGGCGGGCTCGGCCGGCTGCTGGGCCTGGACGTCGCCGGTGCAGCCCGCCGTCGCCTGGCGCTGGTTGATCAGGTCGACGACCGCCTGGCGGTTCTCGATCCGGGCGTCGGAGAGCGCGTCCGGGTTCGCGCGCTGCTCGGCGATGAAGGTCAGGTTGTTCCGCAGGGCGGTGTCGAGGCCGTCACAGCTCTCGCCGGCGCTGCTCATCCCGGTGCTGATCGCGAACGCGCCGCCGGCGAGCGCCGCCGCGACGACACCGATGACGATCTTGCGAGTACGGCCGGTCGAGCTTCCACGCCTCTTGTACATGCCCTGCTCCTTCGCGTCCGGGCCGAGCCGCGGTTCTCCGCGGCCTGGGGATGGGCCCGTTGTGGCACCGGAAAGTACGGCGCGGCACCGGCGAAGGGTTCAGTTAAGTTTCCTTGAAAATCACAGCCGCAGGGATTCGGGCGCGTGCAGGCGGCGCATCGTCGCACCGATGTCGGCCGGCACCCGGCGCTTGGTGAGCAGCGAGCCGGCCACCATGACCAGGAACGCGAGCGGCACGGTCCACGCGGCCGGCTGCTCCACGAGCTCGGCGACCGCGGCCGGCAGCGGCGGCCCGAGCACCGTGACCAGCACCGAGGCCATCGCCGCCCCGCCGCCGGCCAGCACCCCCGCCGCGGCCCCCACATCGGTCAGTCCGCGCCACCAGATCCCCAGCACCAGCAGCGGGCAGAAACTCGAGGCCGCCACGGCGAACGCCAGGCCCACCACCCGTGACACGTCCATGTTCGCCACATACAGGGACAGGACGACGGGTACGCATGCCGCGAGCACGGTCGCCAGCCGGAAGTCGCGCACCGAACCGCCCCGCTCGCCGTGCAGCACATCCGTGAAGACCACGCCGGCGACGCTGGTCAGCAGGCCCGACGAGGTCGACAGGAACGCGGCCAGCGCCCCGGCCGTGACCAGGGCGCCCAGGAACTGTCCGAGATGGCCTGCGCCCAGGGCCGCCTCGGGCAGCAGCAGCACCACCGCGTCGGTCTGCCCGGTCATGAGTAGCTGGGGCGTGTAGACGCGGCCGAGCACCCCGTACAGCGTCGGTAGCAGATAGAACAGTCCCACCAGGCCGAGCACGACCAGCGTCGTGCGGCGCGCCGAGGCACCGTCCGGGTTCGTGTAGAAGCGCACCAGCACGTGCGGCAGGCCCATCGTGCCGAGGAACGTGGCCAGGATCAGCGAGTACGTCGCGAACAGGCTGGTGTCACCGCCCGGCAGCAGCCAGTCCGCGCCGTCGACCGCGTCCACCGAGCTGACCTGCGGCACCCGTTCGCCCGCGGCGAAGCTCAGCTGCTGTCCTGCCTGGACGGTCACCGTGCCGTCGAGCACGGCGTCCTGCTGGATCACGACGGTGGTCGCCGCGGGGAAGACCGGGCCGGTCGGCGGCGTGACCTCGGGCCGCCCGTCCGTCTGCCACTGCAACAGCAGGAAGATCACCGGTACGGCCAGGGCGGTCAGCTTGAGCCAGTACTGGAACGCCTGCACGAACGTGATCGCGCGCATCCCGCCGAGCGCCACGTTGGCCGTGACGACCACGCCGATCAGCAGCGCGCCCCACTCGTAGCGCCCGCCCGTGACGGTGGTGAAGGTCAGGCCCGCGCCCTGCAGTTGCGGCACCAGATACAGGCACCCGATGAACACCACGAACACGGTCGCCAGCCGGCGCAGCAGCGGCGAGCGGAGCCGCACCTCGCAGAAGTCGGGCAGCGTGAAGGCCCCCGAGCGGCGCAGCGGGGCCGCGACGAACATGAGCAGCGCGAGATAGCCCGCGGCGAACCCGACCGGGTACCAGAGCACGTCGACGCCGTAGCGCAGCACCAGCCCGGCCACGCCGAGGAAGGACGCGGCGGACAGGTACTCGCCACTGATCGCGGCGGCGTTCCACGAGGGGCTGACCGAGCGCGACGCCACCAGGAAGTCCGAGGTCGTGCGCGCGAACCTCAGCCCGTACGCGCCGATGCCCACGGTGATCAGGACGACCAGCACCAGGCCGGGCACGACGTACGGGTTCACTGCTCCGGCCTGCGCACGACGGCGGTGAAGTCCTGCTCGTTGCGCTCGGCCCAGCGCACGTAGGCCCAGCCGATCAGCACCAGGAACGGGAACGCGCCCACCCCGAGCAGCAGCCATGGCAGGTGGACGCCGAGCACCTTCGCCCGGCCCACCCCCGGCGCCACCGCGAACAGCAGCGGCAGCGCCCCCAGCCCCGCGGCCACGACCAGGCTCAGCCGCACCGCGAGCGCGAGCTGCGCCCGGACCAGCCCCTTGACCAGCGCCTCCCCGACCGGGGTCAGCTCGGCCAGGTCGGCACCGACGGGATCGTGCACCGGCCGCGCCCCGGCCGCGGCCGCGGCCTCGCCCAGCACGACCCGCGTGCGGCGCGGCGGCCGAGGCCCCGTGACCGGCTCGTCACTCATGACGGGCAGTCTTGCCGTCCCGGGCTCCACTCTCAAGAGCCCGCTCGACGGCACTCCTCCGCATCGATGCCGCGTGCCCGCTCCCGGGCCAGGTTCCAGCTCCGCCAGTCGCCCCGGTCCGCCGCGAGCCGCCCCTCGATCGGCCACAGGGCGCAGGCGCGCTGGGGTGCCGGGAGCCGGTTCAGCGCGGGCACGGCATCGGGGGAGAGCGTGCTCAGGTACGGGACATCGATCCGGCCGGTCTGCTCGAAGCGGGCCACATTGCGCTCCGCGATGAGCCGGTCCGGGTCGGCCGCGGCGAGCCCGAGCAGCGCCAGCACCGCGGTCGCCACCACGGCGCGCGGCAGCCAGGCCGCCCGCAGCCGCACCCCGGCGACCAGGATCATCAGGAAGACCACGCCCAGCCACGCCTCGCACAGGAAGACGAGCACGCGCAGCCGGGTCAGGCCGTACGTGTCGGCGTACAGCACCATCCGGTGCAGCGACGAGGCGACGATGACCAGCGTGAGCACCGCCAGCGCCCCCGGCACGAGCCGGACCAGCAGCCGGTCGGCGTGGCTCCGCCTGGGCGCCCACCGGGCCACGCCGGCCAGCACCAGCAGGACCAGGCCGGTGACGACGAGCAGCTGCCAGAAGCCGCCGCGGGCATATCCCGCGTAGGTCAGCCCGTCCGTCTCGAGCACGTGCCGCGCGCCCCCGAACAGGACGGTCAGCTGGACACCGACGAACAGGGTGAACAGGGCGACAAGCAGCGACAACGGCACCAGCCACTCCACCCGCCGGACCCGGCGGCCCTCCTTGTCCGCCAGCCGGACCGGCGCCGCCCGGAGGAAGGCGAGCCCGCCGAGGACCCCGCCGGCCGGCACGAACAGGAACACCCAGCGGATCGTCGTCGGCACGTCGACGGCCGGGACCACCCCGCCGACGATCCGGGCGAAGGTCGCGTCCGCCGAGACGAAGAGCGCGCCGAACACCAGCAGCAGGGCCGCCGAGACGGCGATCGTGGCGACCATCCGTATCCCGCCCGGGCCACGCCGGGCGTTCCGGAGCCCCGCGGCCACCCATGGCAGCGCACGGAACATGGCGGCCGGTGGCAGCAGGACGCTCAGGATGATCCCCCGGGCCGACCGCCCGCCGGTGACCGCGAGGGCCGTGGTCAGCGCCGCCGTGGCCAGGCACAGCAGGAACAGCCACTCGGCCGCCCGGATCGAGCCCACGGCCAGCAGCGCGAAGGTCGCGGCGGTCCAGGCATACCGGTCCGGGCCGAGGCGCGGTGCCGGCCGGACGACCAGTGGCGGCGGCGCCGTCGACGGC
>CAKUMG010000210.1 GCA_934667465.1 uncultured Actinoplanes sp.
CTCATCGGCCGCAGAGCGTCGTGCTGTCACCGTCGAACGCGTGCTTTCCGCCGGCATCGCTCCGGTCCCTTGCGAGAGCCAACCACGCGGGTTCGCGTGCCGTGGCAAGGACCAGCCTGATGTCGTCACTGGGAAGGTACAGCGGTTCGTCATGACCCCTCGCGGGCTACTCCTGATGAGAACGGCGTGACCACCACGGAGGGTGAGTAGGCTGGCACCTTACGCGGTTGGCTGGTGGTGGAGGTGGGCTGGTGGTCGTGATCGGTCAGAGTGCGCCCGCGCGGTGGACCGCGCCCGACGGCCCGTGGGCGGAGCCGGATCTGCACGCGTTTCCGCAGGATGGGCACCGGTACGAGATCGTGGATGGCAGCCTGCACGTGACGCCGCCGCAGGATGCCGGCCACGATGCCATGGTGGCGAAGATTGTGGCGCTGTTGCGGGCCGAGGCGCCGGAGGAGTGGTGGGTATGCGACCGGGTCGGGGTGGCGATCGGGGACAGCAATCTGATCCCGGATGTGACCGTGCTGCGCCCACGGTCGTCCGGGGCCATCTGGGCTGAGCCCGGGGATGTGGCGCTCGTGGTGGAGGTCGAGTCGCCGAGCAGCCGTGGTTATGACCGGTTGCTCAAGCCCGAGCTGTACGCGCGGGCGGGCATCCGGAGCTTCTGGCGGGTCGAGCGGGGGGCGGAGCCCGTGCTGCGCGCCTATGAGCTCGGGAACGCCGGTTATGCGGAGCCGTGGACGATCTCGGGGGCCGAGCCGGTGAAGGTGAGCACGCCGTTCCCGCTGCGGGTGGCACCGGGCACGTGGGGCTGACAGCTCGGTGGGCTGACGGCTCGGTGGGCTGAGACGGCTCGGTGGGCTGAGACGGATCAGGGCGCCGACCCGGTGAAGGTCGACGCCCTGCGGTGAATCGAAAGCTCAGCTGCGGCCCGCGTGCGAGGCCAGCTGGTCGATGCCGGCCATCACTCCCCCGGCCAGGTCGCCGCCGGCGAAGGCGGCCGCCATGGACAGGGCCGCGAGCTTGGCGTCGCGGTCGGAGATGCGCTTGCGGGCCTCGGCGCCGGTGATGATCTCGAGGACGCGCTGGTTGGGCGACGCGGCCAGGAGGACGGCGCGGTCGGCGTTCTTGACCTGGCTGTGGAGCTGCTGGGCCGTGTCGCGGGTCGGCTCGGCGAGGTCGCCGAGGTAGACGCTGAACGTGAGGCCGGTCTGCTCGTTGGCCGTGCGCAGGGCGTGGTCGAGGTGGAGCAGCTGGCGGGTGCTGAAAGGGCCGTCGAGGGCCGTCGCGCCGCTCTGCGTGCTCAGCTCGGGCCGCTCGGCCAGGGTGGGGCCACCCGGGTGGTCGAGCGCCTTGAGCGGCTGGTCCTCACGGCCGCCGCTCACATAGGCCTGGTGCTCACCAACGGTCACTTGCGCCTCCCACCGCTGCGGGCCGCGCGGGCGCGCCCGGGACACTGCCGGCGGCGGCCGCCTCGATCGCCTTGGCCGGAGCGGCGCTGCTCAGCTGCGAAGGCGACGAGACGAACCAGACCGGCTCGAAGTCGAACGGCCGGCCGGGCCGGTAGCGCCGGTCGGGCTCGTGTCGCCGGCCACTCGCGAAGACGAGGGCGGCGACGATTGCCATGAACCCCACGGGGATCACGACGAAGATCAGAGTGGTTTCAAAAATCGACAACCTCAACGCCCCCAGGCGTCACAAGGAACTGGGCCAAGTCACTGTTTTCCCAGTGATCCGAACGTCAATCACGGTAGCGGAGTGGCCCCCGCCACGGAGCGTCGGGTGTCAAGACCCACAGGTGGGACTGCTGTGACGGCGCGAAAACGGTCCGGAGGTGCGAAAATCACCCACACGCGCCGTCCGCGTCGTTTCCGCCCGGACGGCAGGAGGGGGAGATCATGCGCCCATCCGTCCCCGCCGCCTGCGCGGCCCTCGCCCTTGCCCTGTCCGCCGTCGTGCTGCCCTCGTCCGCGCAGGCCGCCGCTGACGTGTTCATCGAGATCAACCCCGACACCGTACGCGCGGGTGACGAGCTCGGGCTGCGGGCGAGCTGCGACGACAACCTCACCGCGGGGTCGGTGACCGCGGAGCCGCTGGGCACCGTCGACGTCACCCCGCAGTACGGCCTGCTGACCGCGACCGTGCGGGTGCCCGCGACCACCGATCCGGGTGACTACGGCGTACGCCTGACGTGTTCCGGGGGCGAGGAGGCGACCGCCGTCCTGCACGTCGTGGCCAAGGTCGAGCCCAGCGAGGGTCCGGCGACGGGTGGCGGTGGCACCGCGGGGCCCGCTCCCTCCCTACTGTTCGGTGGGGGCGCCGTCGCGATCGCGGCCGGTGCGGTCCTGGGGGCGGTGGCGTTGCGCCGCCGCCGGGCGGGCTGACGCCGTGGCACCCCGGGGCAGCCGCTTGCCCGGCCCCTACCCGCAGCGGGGACGCCGGCCGCTGCCGCTCGGGTTGATCGCCGCGGTGCTGCTCTTCGTGGGCCTCTTCGCCGTGTTCGCGGGGCTGGGCGCCGTGAGCGGGTTCGATCTGCGCGGGCTGGTGCGGGGGCCGGACAAGCCGCCGCCGCGGGCGTTCCCGGTGCTCGAGCCGAGCCGGCCGTTGCGGGTCACGATCCCCGATCTGGGCGTCCGGGCGCCGGTCCTGAACGTGGGGCTGGCGGAGGACGGCTCGGTCGGTGTGCCGCCGCTGGAGCGGACCAACGAGGCGGGGTGGTTCGACGAGGGGCCCACGCCGGGGCAGTTCGGGCCGGCGTTGATCGTCGGCCACGCGGACACGCGTACGGGACCCGCGGTTTTTCACGGTCTTGATCGGATGAAGCCGGGGCAGCGCGTCGAGGTGCTGCGCGAGGACGGCAGCACCGCGGTCTTCGAGGTGAACTCGGTCGAGAACTTCGGCAAGGCGGAACTGCCGATCCAGCGCGTGTACGGCGACTACAGCCGGCCGTCGCTGCGACTGGTGACCTGCGGCGGCACCTGGGTCGGCGGCAGGCGGGGCTACGCCGACAACATCGTCGTCTTCGCGTCGTTGGTGTCCGCCGACGAGAGGTGAACCCCTCGTCCCTGGTGTCCGCCGACAGGAGGTGAACCCCCCGGAGATGCGAAAGCCGAGGCGTCAGGCGGCCTCGGCGACGGGTACGGGATCGGGGGCCGGCAGGCCCAGCCAGTCCGCCCAGCGGGGATCAGGGGTGCGGTGCCCCAGGACCCGCCAGGCCACCCCGCGTGGCGCGGCGGGTGGGGTGTGCAGCCGCCAGCCCAGCTCGGCGGGCGTCTTGTCGCCCTTGCTGTGGTTGCACTTGGCGCAGGCGGCGACGACGTTGTCCCAGGCGTGCAGCCCGCCACGGCTGCGCGGGAAGACGTGGTCGATGGTCTCGGCCGAGCCGCGGCAGTAGGCGCAGCGGCCGCCGTCGCGGGCGAAGATGGCGCGGCGGGAGAGGCCGACGTGGGTGCGGTAGGGCACCTTCACGTAGCGGGTGAGGCGGACCACGGAGGGGACCGGGAGGTTCTGGTAGGCGCTGTGCAGGATGCCGTCCCCGTCGGAGACCGGCTCGGCCTTGTCCGTCAGCACGAGAATGGTCGCTCGACGCACCGATACGACGCACAGCGGCTCGTAGGTGGCGTTCAGAACCAACGCGGAGGAGCCCACTGCGGGTCGTATGTCAGGCATCGTCGTCACCCTTCGGTGTGGTGCTGGTCGGCGCTCCCGGAGTCAATGTCGTCTCTGACAGGTGGTGTCGTGGCCGGGAAAGGCGTCCGCGCACGGCCGTGATCCATCCCCGCGGGCACCCCCGTGACGGCGGTGCTCGCAGGCCAATAGTCCCTGATGGAGGACGAATTGGCGAGCACTATCTGTGGCTGGCTCGTGAACGTCCGGATAGCGCGGGGCAGATGTCCGGTTCGGGGCACGACGGGCGGACCGGTACGGTCGGGACCCGTGATCCTGCTAGCTCCCACCCCGAACCCGTCGTCGTCGACGGACGTCTTCGACGGACCCACCATCACGGAACAGTGCAGCACCGACTTCCTGTGCACGTGGATCTTCGACAAGACGGACAACCAGTGGCTCGCCAACAGCGGCTACGTCTTCCTCGTCAAGCCGTTCCGGATCCTGATGATCATTCTGATCGCGGTGCTGATCCGGTGGGCGCTCAACCGGGCGATCAGCCGGTTGACCCAGACGACGTCCCGGGCCGCGATGCCGGCGCTGCTCAAGCCGCTGCGCGAGCGCCCGGACAAGCAGGCGGACGCCACCGAGGCCCAGTTCATCCCGGAGCGGCGGCGGCAGCGGGCCGAGGCCATCGGGTCGGTGCTGCGCAGCTTCGTGACGGCTGTCGTGTTCACGATGGCCGCGATGCTGGTCCTGGGCGAGCTCGGCTTCAACCTGGGCCCGCTGCTGGCGAGCGCCGGCATCGTGGGCGTGGCGCTGGGCTTCGGCGCGCAGAGCCTGGTGAAGGACCTGATCGCGGGCCTGTTCATGCTGCTGGAGGACCAGTACGGGGTCGGCGACTCGGTGGACCTGGGCGACGCGGTCGGCGTGGTCGAGACGGTCGGCCTGCGGGTCACCACGGTGCGGGACATGCGGGGCGTGCTCTGGTACATCCGCAACGGAGAGATCATCCGGGTCGGCAACAAGAGCCAGGGCTGGGCGATGGTGGTCATCGACATCCCGATCGGCTTCGTGAACTCGGAGGAGGCCACGACGGTGCTGCGCGAGGCGGCCCTGGCGCTGGCCGAGGACCCGGAGCACAAGACCGAGTTCCTGGAGCCGCCGGACGTGATCGGCGTCGAGCAGATCACCGTCGACGGCGCGGTCATCCGCACGATCGCCAAGACCACGTCGGACGGTCAGCCGATTGTCCAGCGGGAGCTGCGCCGCCGGCTCACCGAGGCGCTCGAGAACGCCGGTATCGCCGAGCGGATCGCGGTGTCCCGGATGCTCCCCCGGTCGGCCGTGCCCCCGCAGTACCTGCCGGCGGGGGCGGTGCCCGAGCCGCCCGTCACCCGTGGGGGTGCCACCTGACCAGGTAATACCGTGTCGGGTGATGTCCGTAGTCGACCGAATGGCCGACAATCGGACCGTACGCCCTAGCCACCGGTCGGCCGATCGGGCAGAATCGTGCAAGAAGCATATGCACTTGCAGCGTCACGTTCGCGGGGACGATCGAAACGACGAGCATCGATCCCCGCCGTGCCCGAAGGCCGCCGGTCCGCCGCCGGCCGTCGCGATCGATGGAGGGCTCCGGGTGTCGGACGAGCGACCCGTGGCGCGGCCCGGCGACAGCGCGTCGGACGAGCGGCCCGCGGCGCGGCCCGGTGACAGCGCGCCCGAGCGCGCCGGCTTCGGCGAGGTTCTGGCCGTCCGCGAGTTCCGGGCCCTCTTCCTCTCCTCGGTGGTGAGCTGGGTCGGCGACTATCTGGCCCGTGCTGCCATCATCGTCCTCGTCTACCAGCAGAGCCAGTCCGTCTCGCTGTCGGCGGCCTCTTTCGCGATCAGCTACCTGCCGTGGATCCTCGGCGGCCCGCTGCTGTCGGCGCTGGCCGAGCGCTATCCCTACCGCCGGGTCCTGATCGCCACCGACCTGTCCCGGGCAGTGCCGATCGCGCTCATCGCACTGCCGGGCGTCCCCATCCCGGTCATCCTGGTGCTGCTGTTCGTGGCCATGCTGGGCGCGCCGCCCACCCAGGCCACCCGTTCCGCGCTGATCCCGCTGGTGCTCGAGCGCCGGCTGCTCGTGACCGGCCTGGCGCTCAACTCCTCCACCATCCAGGGCGCCCAGGTCTTCGGCTACCTGGCCGGCGCGACCCTCGCGGCGGGCGTCAACCCCCGGCTCGGGCTCGCCCTCGACGCGCTCTCCTTCCTGCTGTCGGCGGCCATCGTGGCGGCGGGCATCCGGCCGCGGGCCTCGACGGCGGACCCGGCACGGCGCCGCCACCTGCTGCGCGAGACCGGCGAGGGCTTCCAGATCGTCTTCGGGACCCCGGCGCTGCGGTCGATCGCCGTCATGGTGTTCGCGCTGGCCAGCTTCGTGGTGTTGCCCGAGGGCCTGGCCGCGAGCTGGGCGGCGGTGTTCCACGACGGCCGGGAGACGGACGGCTTCGACCAGGGCCTGATCATGGCCGCCGGGCCGATCGGTTTCGTGGCCGGCGGCATCGTCGCGGGCACGCTGGGCTCGCAGGCGTTCAAGCAGCGGCTGACCCGGCCGCTCGCGCTGTTCACCCCGATCTGCCTGGCCCTGACCGCGTTCGCACCCAACGCCGTCACGGTGGCCGTGCTCGTCGCGCTGTCCGGCGTCGGCCAGGGCGTCCTCGTCCCCACACTGAACAGCGCGTTCGTCCTGGCCCTGCCGCACGGCATGCGCGCCCGCGCCTTCGGCGTGATCGCGGGCGGGCTGCAGCTGACGCAGGGCATCGCGGTGCTCGCCACCGGCGTACTGGCGGAGCACTCGTCCATCCCGCTCGTCGTCGGGCTGTGGAGCCTGGGCGGCGTGGTCCTCATGGCCGTGGTCTCCGCGCGCAGGACGGGGGACGCTCCGGCGCAGGAACCACCGGCGCCCGCCGAGGCGGGCGCCACCGCCGGGCCCGTGGCGCCCCGGGAGCCCATGCGCGACCCGCTGGTTCCGCGCGCCACTCCGGGCGTACGGGATGATCTGCGCAGTGACCAGGCGCCGGATCCCGGAGCCGGCACCGCACGGGGTGGCCCGGCAGCAACGCACATCACACCGGGACCGGTCCGGCGCCATGGTGCTGGCAGACTGGACCGGTGAGCGAAGTCAGCTTCTTCGAGGCCGTGGGCGGCGAGCCCACGTTCCGCAAGCTCGTCGATCGGTTCTACGACGGCGTGGCGCAGGATCCGCTGCTGCGCCCGATGTATCCCGAGGAGGATCTCGGGCCGGCGCGCGACCGGTTCGCGACGTTCCTCATGCAATATTGGGGCGGCCCGACCACCTACTCGGCCAGCCGCGGGCATCCCCGGCTGCGGATGCGGCACGCGCCCTTCGTGGTCGACGCCGCGGCGCGCGACGCCTGGCTGCTGCACATGCGGGTGGCGGTCGACTCGCTCGAGCTGCCCGCGGAGCAGCGGACCACGCTCTGGGACTATCTCGAGCGCGCCGCCCACTTCATGGTCAACAAGATGGACGCGCATCCCGGGGGGCCGGAGCTTCGTTGATCGGATGACCGCATCCCGATCACTTCCTCCAGGAGCCGCTCCCATGCGACCCCGCCCGCTTGCCGCCATCCTCGGCGCGGCTCTGCTCTGCGCTCCCCTGGTGGGAGCGACGCCCGCCGCCGCGGACCTGGCCCACTCCCGCGTGGTCTCGGCCGACCCGGTCGACTTCACGCCGCACGTGCTAGACGGCACCGTCTGGGCACTGACCGTGGTGGGCGACACGGTGGTCGTCGGCGGCAGCTTCACCAAGGTTCAGGACAGCTCCCGCAAGCAGACCTTCGCCAGGAAGAACGTCTTCGCGTACGGGCTGAGCGACGGAGCCATCCGCTCGTTCGCGCCCGAGGTGGACGCGGCGGTGTACGCGCTCGCGCCCGGCGCCGGCAACACGGTGTACCTGGGCGGCGCGTTCAAGACCGTCAACAAGGCGGCCCAGCGCGGCATCACCCGGGTCTCGGTCGGCGACGGCGCGCGGGTCTCCGGCTTCACCGCCCGGATCAACTGGGGTGACGTCCGCGCGCTGAACACCCGCGGCGGGCGGCTCTACGCGGGCGGTACGTTCTCCGCGATCAACGGCGTCAAGCGGACGGCCCTGGCCCGGCTGGACCCGGCCACCGGCGCGGTCGAGCCCGGCTTCGACGCCCGGCTCTCGGCGCCCGGCCTGACCCGGGCCCGGGTGGAACACTTCGACGTCACCCCGGACGGCCGGCGGCTCGTGGCGGTCGGCGCCATCCTGCGGGCCGGGACGGCGCCCCGTACGCAGATCGCGATGTTCGACGTCTCCGGGTCCGCGGCCGCGCTGACCAGCTGGTACACCGACGCGTACCAGGCGCAGTGCATGTCGGGCTTCGACACGTACCTGCGGCAGGTCAAGTTCTCCCCGGACGGCTCGTACTTCGTGGTGGCCGCGACCGGCCGCGCGTCCTCGCCGACGAAGCTCTGCGACTCGGCGGCGCGCTTCGAGACGGGCGGCGGCGGGCGGCACAACCCGACGTGGGTGCAGCGGACCGGCGGCGATTCGCTGTACGCGGTGGCGGTGACCGGTTCGGCCGTCTACGTCGGCGGGCACCAGCGCTACCTCGACAACCCCCACGGCAGCGACGCGAAGGGTCCCGGCCCGGGCGCCGTCCCCCGCGTCGGCATCGGCGCGGTCAGCCCCACGACCGGGCGCGCCCTCGCCTGGAAC
>CAKUMG010000211.1 GCA_934667465.1 uncultured Actinoplanes sp.
AGGGCGAACGCCATGTTCTCGTACACCGTCATGTGCGGATAGAGGGCGTAGTTCTGGAAGACCATCGCGATGTCGCGCGACTTCGGGGGCAGGTTGGTGACGTCCTTGCCCTCGATGAGGATGCGGCCGCTGTCGACGTCCTCGAGGCCGGCCAGCATGCGCAGGCTGGTGGACTTGCCACAGCCGGAGGGGCCGACCAGCACCAGGAACTCGCCGTCGCCGATCTCGAGGTTCAGCTCGTTGACCGCGGGCCGCTCCGAACCGGGGTAGACCCGGGAGGCCTTGTCGTAAGTCACGGTAGCCATGAAGGCTCAACTTCCTTTCCACCGGCAGGAACGTGCCGGACGATCCGAGTGGAAGAAACCGCGTGGGACGCGCCACACGCTCCGCAACCGTAAATCCTTCTTCACGTTTTGCCAAGGTCATGAGCCGGCCGCGGCCGTTTCGGCCCGATCCGGGGCAACCGGTATGCTCAGGGCGCACGCCCCTGTAGCTCAGTTGGCCAGAGCACCTGTCTTGTAAACAGGATGTCGTCGGTTCGATTCCGACCGGGGGCTCTCACTCCTTCGCGGCTTAGGCTTCGGCCATGCGCATCGAGCGGGTCACGGACGCCGCGGCCGTGCTGGCGGCGGGCGAGCTCTTCGACGGGCCGCCGCTGGCGGAGCCCACCGCGCGGTTCCTCGCCGATCCGGACCACCACCTGCTGCTGGCCTACGACGGCCCGCGCCCCATCGGAATGATCACCGGGGTCGAGATGACCCACCCCGACAAGGGCACCGAGATGTTCGTGTACGAGCTGGGCGTCGCGCCGGAAGACCGGCGGCGGGGCGTGGCGACGGCGCTGGTGGAGGCGCTGGCCGGGCTGGCTCGCGAGCGCGGCTGCTACGGCATGTGGGTCAGCACCGAACCGGACAACGAGGCCGCTCAGCGGACCTATCGGAAGGCCGGCGCCAGCGAGGACGCGCAGTTCGTCATGCTCTCCTGGGACCTGATCGACTCTCCGGGCCCCGCCGACCGGTCGTAGCCGGCCGGCCTCGGCCCAGGCCGTCGCCTCCTCCGCCGGCCCGGTTCAGGTCGTCGGCCGGGTTCTGGCTGGCGCCTCCTCCGCCGGCCCGGTTCAGGCCGTCAACCGGGTTCAGGCCGTCGCCTCCTCCGCCGGTCGGGAGCGGTCGGAGGGCGGCCAGACGTAGGGCAGGTCGCCGGGGATCGTGCCGAAGACCGGGCCGTAGAAAGCCGGATCCTTGCGGAACAGCGCCGACCGGTGGCTCAGATGCAGCGCCGCGTCGCCGAGCCAAGGCGGCAGTTCCCCGGCGGCCGCCAGGTCCCGCTGCTCGCGGATGACGGTCAGGCCCCGGGCCGCCGCCACGTCCGCGCGCATCGTCTCCGCGGTCGTGTCGGCGCGGCCCGAGGCCACCCAGATGCCGCACATGTCCAGGCCGTAGCGGACCAGGGCCTCTTCGTACCCGATCCACATCTTGACAGCCGGGTGGTGCCGCCAGCCGTACCCGGGCTGGATCAGCCCGCGGAGCACCTGCACGGTCTCGACGCGCTGCTTGCCGAGCCGCTTCTGGTCCAGCACGCGGGCGCTCTCGACGAAATCCGGGTACGGCAGGAAGGTCTGCATATCGGCAATGATCCGCCTCGCGCCGGAAAGCGCTCAGCGGAAGTCCTCGTCCTCGCCGGCGACCGGGCGGCCACCCGCGCTGAAGGACCGCTGCGCCGGCTGGTGCACCCGGTCGCTGACGCCCGGGGCCGCGGCCTGCTCGTCGGCGCCGGACTTCTTGGGGGCCACGGACTTCTTCGGGGCCACGGGGGTGCCGCCGCCGGGCAGGCCGGACGCCGCATCGCGCGCCGGGAGCGTACGGGCATCGGAAGTGACCGGAAGCTTGCCGGCGAGCCCACCCAGCAGCGGCATCGTGGACAGGGCGGCCGACTCGCGCGGCGCCTGCGCCTGGCGGCCGAGCAGGTCGCCCACGAGCGGCAGCTGACCCACCAGGTCGTCCTCGCCCTCGCCGTCGCCGGCGTACTGCTGCAGCGGGCTGAGCACCTGGGCCGTGTCGTCGTCGCCGGCGACGGGCCGCTCGTGATCCGTCGCGCTCTCGCGCTGCCTGCCCTCGGAGACGAGCGGCAGCCCGATGCCGTTGTCGCCGGTGTTCAGGCCGCCCAGGCCCGACCCTCCGGTGCCACCTCCGAGCAGGGGCAGCTGCCGGGTGTCGGGCAGCAGGTCGGCCGGTTGGGACACGGCGCCCGCCGAGCCTTGGTCAGCGTGGGCGGGTACCGCGCCGAACAGCAGGATTCCACTGAGCACCGCACCGCCGTACAGCCACTTGCGCATCGATCTCCTCCGGGAACACTTCGGGTGAAAGGGGTACCAACGGCCAACGAGCGTCCCCGCGATCGGGTATGGGGTGATTACGATGCGGCCATGGCCGTCGATCCTCTCCGCGCCGGCAACCGGCGGTCGCTCGTCTCCCGGCTGCGCGAGCAGCTTCCACGCAACGGCGACCCCCGCCCGCACTTCGTGGTGTGCGGTGCGGACGCGCTCGTCTACACGGTCGCCGAGGAGCTGGCGACGGCCGGTCACCGGGTCCGGCTGACGGTGATCGTGCCGCCGAAGCTACGGGGCGATGTGCCGGATCTCACAGCATTGCGCGGGGTCCGGGTGCTGCGTTCCGACCGCCTCGACGAGCGGACCTTCCGGACCGCCGGGCTGGCCGGCGCCGACGCGCTCGCCCTGGTCGGCCCGGACGATGTGGTGAACCTGCACGCCGCCCTCTGCGCCCAGGCGGTCGAGCCGGACCTGCGCCTGGTCATCCGGATGTTCAACTCCGGCCTGAGCTCCGGCGTCCGGCGGCTCTTCGTGGACAGCGCCGTGCTGTCGGACGCCGCCATGGCCGCACCGGCTTTCGTGGCGGCCGCGCTGGGCGAGGTCGCGCCGACCCACGTACGGCTGCCCGGCCGCACCGTCCACATCGCCCAGCGCGCCGACGTCCCGGCGCGCAACGTGATCTGCACCCTCAACGCGGCCGACGGTGACGGCGGTCTCGAGCTGCTGCCCGCCGAACCGGACCCGGACCGGCAGCGCCCCGACGACCTGGTGCTGGCCGAGGCGACCGGCGCCCCGCCCCGGCCCGACCGGCACCGGACCCGCCGCCAGCGCCGCCCGCTCGCCTCCCTCGCTCGGGTCCTGCGGGCCGCGGCGAGCCGCAAGCTGGGCATCGCCGTCCTGATCACGCTCGGGATCACCGTCGTCTCGGGCACGGTCCTGGCCCGGTTCGACGAGATCAACAACTTCTGGGAATCCATCTATGTCACGCTGCTCACCGCGGTGGGCTCGGCCGACGTGGAGAAGGACCGCAACGGCGTGGCCCAGGCGGCCCAGCTCGTGCTGACCATCTCGGGCCTGGCCCTGCTGCCACTGATCACCGCCGCCGTGGTCGAGGGCATGGTCAACGCCCGCCTCGCCCTGGCCGGCGGCAAGGTCAGCAGCAGCCGCGAGGACCACGTCATCGTCGTCGGGCTCGGCAACGTCGGCACCCGGGTCCTGCGCCGGCTCACCGACCTCGGCGTGGACGTCGTCGCGATCGACCGCAGCCGCGAGGCCCGCGGCGTCAAGATCGCGGAGCAGCTCGGCGTACCCCTGATCATCGGTGACGCCGCGAACGAGGACACCCTGCGCCAGGCCTCCGTCGGCACCAGCCGCGCCCTGGTCATGGTCTCGACCGACGACGTCACCAACCTGCAGGCCGCGCTGCTCGCCCGCGACGCCAACCCCGACCTGCGCGTGGTCCTGCGCCTCTTCGACGACGACTTCGCCCAGCGCGTCGAGACGGCGTTCGACATCACCATCTCGCGCAGCGTCTCCCGCCTGGTCGCACCCTCCTTCGTCGCCGCCATGCTGGAACGCGACGTCATCGCCACGATCCCGGTCGGCCGGCACGCCCTGCTGCTCGCCAACGTCCGTATCGCGGCCGGCTCACCCCTCGACGGCGCCCCGCTCGGCCTCGTCGACAAACCGGCATCCGTACGCGTCATCGGCCTCGCCACCGCCGACCAGCAATGGGTCGACTGGTCCCCGGACCCGCGCCGCGTCCTCGCCGAGGGCGACCGCATCATGGTCGTCGCCCGCCGCGCGGGCCTCCGAGCCCTCGCCGAACAGGCCAGCCCGCCCGCCGAACCCCTGCTCCTCGACAACGATTAGTCCCGTCCAGGACGTTCTAACTTGAAACGGTGATCGATCCGCTGGCGCCCACTCCGCTGTATGTCCAGCTCGCCGACCTGCTGGCGGGGATGATCGAGCGCGGCGAGCTCGCAGAAGGCAGTCCACTCCCGAGCGAGTCTTACTTGCAGCAGGAGCACGGACTCGCGCGCGGGACCGTGCGCTCCGCTGTCCGCCTGCTCCGGGAGCGCGGGCTGGTGACCACCGCCCCGCAGCGCGGAACGTACGTGAACCGTCGCGGGGCGCCTGACGCCCCGGAGATAGGACAGCACCGTTCAGCCGATGGGCGCGGGCTGACGCTCGGCGGCTGCTGCCGTGTGCCGGCCCGGCTGCGGCTGCGACGGCCACCAGGTCCGGCGGCCGAGGAGGGTCAGGGCGGCGGGGAGGACCAGCGCCCGGATGATCAGCGCGTCGATCAGGACCGCGGTGGAGAGGCCGACGCCGAGCTGCTTGAACTCGATGCCGTGGCCGAGGATGAAGATGGCGAAGACCGAGACCATGATGACCGCGGCGCTGGTGACGGTTCCGGCGGATTCGGTGATGCCGCGGGCGATGGCGGCCCGGGTCGGCAGGCCGTCGGCGACCAGTTCGCGGATCCGGGTGAGCACGAAGACGTGGTAGTCCATCGACAGCCCGGAGAGCACCGCGAAGGCGAACAGCGGGACGAACGAGACGACCGTGCCGCCGCCCAGGGTCTGGAAGACCAGGGTGATGACGCCGAACGCGGCCGCTGCCGAGATCAGGTTGCTGAGCGCGGTGACCAGGGCCAGGGTCAGGGACCGGAACGCGACGACGATCACGGCGGCGGTGGCGAGCAGGATGAAGCCGACGACCCAGGGCAGGGAGTCGTCGAGCATGGCGGCGTAGTCGTATTCGGCGGCGGTCGCCCCGCCCACGGCTGAGGTGGCGCCGAGCCCGGCCAGGACTCCGGGCAGCCGGTTGCGGAGCGCCTGCGGTGACTCGGCGGTGCTGACGGTCAGTTCGTGCACGCGCCGGTCGGCGGAGACGCGGAGGGTGCCGTCGGGGTCCAGGGTCCGCAGGCGCTGGGCCACCTCCGTCGCCCGGGCGGGGTCCGCGGCCACGACGACCTGGTGGGTGGACTGGCTGCCGGGGAACGCGTCGGCCATGCGCTGCAGGGTGACGACCTCGGCGACGGCGCGGGGCAGGGCGTCGAGATCGGGGGCGCTCAGCCGCATGCCGAGCGCGGGCGCGGCCACGGCCAGCAGGGCGAGGGTCGAGACGATGAGCGTACGCAGCGGGTGCCGCAGCGACGGCCGCAGCAGGGCCGGCCAGAGCCGGGGCGCGCGGGTGGTGGCCGTCAGACGCCACAGCACCGGGACGCGGGGGCGGTCCATCGCCCGGCCCAGCCCGGACAGCAGCGCCGGCAGCACGGTCATCGAGCCGAGCATGGCGATCGCGACCACGAGCACGGAGTTGGCGGCGAGCGAGGAGAACGTGGTGTCGCCGGTGAGGAAGAGCCCGAGCATCGCGACGATGACGGCGATCCCGGAGACGAGCACGGAGTGCCCGGAGGTCTCGACGGCGATGCGGACCGCGTCGGCGTGCCCGCGGAGCCGGAGGCGTTCCTCGCGGTAGCGCTTGACGTAGAACAGCGAGTAGTCGACGCCGACGGCCATGCCCATCAGCAGCACCATGGCCGAGGTGGTGCCGGTGCTGGGCAGCAGGTGCGACACCAGGGCGGAGAGGCCGAGGGCCGCGGCGACGGCGGACAGGCCGAGCAGGACCGGCACCCCGGCGGCGAGCAGGGCGCCGAACACGACGAGCAGGATCGCCAGGGTCACCGGGAGGCTGATCACCCCGGCGATCTCGAGGTCCTCGGTGCTCAGCTCGGCGAGGCCCTCGGTCAGCGAGGCGTCGCCGGCCTGCTCGACGCGGAGTGCGGGGAAGGCGGCGGCGACCTCACGGGTGGCCGCCTGCACCGGGGCGAGCCGCTCGCCGGCGGTGTCCGGATCGCCGGCCAGCACGACGGGCAGCAGTACGGCGGTGTCGTCGTCGGCGACGATCGGGACACCGACCTGGGCGACCTCGTCGAGGCCACCCATCCGTCCCGCGGCGGCCGCGGCTGCGGCCCGGGCGGCGTCCACGTCGAGGGGGCCGCTGCGCGCCGTGATCAGGACGTTCTCGACGGCGCCGCCGGTGAGCCCGGCGTCGCGGAGCATGATCTCGGCGCGGGCGGACTCGCCGGTGCCCGTCTCGAGCGAAGTCGCGGTCCGGCCGGGCAGGACCGCGCCGATGGCCAGGCACGCGGCGACGAAGGCGAGCCAGAGGCCGACTGCCGTCCACGGCCGGCGGATGCTCCAGCGGGCCAGGGATTCCTTTGTGGTCATGGCCTCAGCCTGCCGATTCCGGGGCCACCGATCGTCACGCCGCGGAGGGGAGCCGTCTCACCCGCGCGGGGGAGATGAACCTCCCGCCGCGGGCGGACGACTTCGCCGCCCCGCCTGCCGAGGATTGATCCCACATCGAGCCCGGAGGAGTTCCCATGAAGAAGGCACTAGTCGCGGCGGCCCTGGCCGCGGTCGCCGGCGGCTGTTCCGCTACCTCCCCGACACCTGTCGGCGCCCGGCCCACGCTGACGGCCTCCGCCGAGACGGTGCAGGCCCTGGTCGAGTGCCCGGAGCTGCCCAGCCTGCCGACCGCGCGCTGCGGGCAGATCACCGTGCCGCTCGACCGGGCCGACCCCGCGAAGGGCACGATCGACATCGGGTTCGCGCTGGTGCCGCGCACCGACACGGCGCAGCCGGGGCTGGGCACGATCGTGCCGAACCCGGGCGGCCCGGGATCGTCCACGATCGACCTGGCCGGCGAGATGTTCGCGGGTGCCCTCGAGCCGCTGCTCGACCGCCGGGACCTGCTGCTGATCGACACCCGGGGCGTCGGCCGTTCCACCGCGCTGACCTGCGCGGCCCTCGACGGCCCGGCCCGGGTGTTCGAGCCGCTGGCGAAGCAGCGGGAGCTGATCGGCGAGTGCGGTGCGCAGCTCGGGGACGCGGTGTCCGACTACAGCAGCGTCGCCGTCGCGGACGACATCGACGCCGTGCGGGCGACGCTGGGCCTGAGCCGCCTGGACCTGCTCGGCGTCTCCTACGGCACCTATCTGATGGCTGCTTATGCCCAGCGGCACCCGCAGCACGTGCGCACGGTCAGCATGGCCGGCGCGTACGCGATCAACGTCGACACCATCGGCGAGGTCAACGCCGTCGCGTTCCGGCGGGCGGTGCGGCTGGTCTGCGAGCGGACCGGCGAGTGCGACGGCGACCGGGTGCTCGCCGACCTGGCCGCGCTGCTGAAGCGGCTGCGGGCGGAGCCGGAGGAGCTCGACGTGACCTTCGAGGGCGTCGAGCACCGGGTCGCGCTGGACGAGTGGCAGCTGACGTCGGTGGCCGGCCGGATCTATGCGAACATGCCGGACGCCGAGGCCCAGCTCGCCCTGGTGGAGGCCGCCGCTGCCGGGCGCCGGGGTGATCTCGGCCCGGTGCGCGCGCTGGTGCGGGACAGCCTGCTCGCGTCGGCGAAGAACTACTCGTACGGCCCGGCGGTGCTCTCGGACGCGCAGTCGTGGGCCGTCACCTGCCACGACTATCTGCGCGACTTCGACTACGCGGACCCGGTCGCGGACCGGACCCGGCAGTACGACGCGGTCCAGGCGCGGCTCGACGACGCGAAGTTCGCGCCGTTCTCCGCCGACGTGTGGGTCACGCGGGCGGACTACGACACCGGGGCGTGCCTGAGCTGGCCGGGCGACGACGCTGCCGCGCAGCCCCCATTCGCGGCGGGCGCCACGATGCCGGGCGTGCCGGTGCTGGTGCTCAGCGGCGACCTGGACGCGAACACGCCGATCGAGTCCGGTGCCGCGGCCGCCGCCCAGTTCCCGCGGGCGGTGCACACGGTGATCGAGGGCGCCGGGCACACGCCGGCCGGCACGGCCGAGGGCGCCGCCGCGATCATCGAGTTCATCCGCGCGGGCTGAGCGACGCGAACCACTTACGCACGTCGCCGGGCGCGACGGGCCGTTCAGGCGCCGCCAGGCGCCTGGCCCGTCGCGCCCGGCCCTCGGCGTGAGCGACGGTCTGCACCAC
>CAKUMG010000212.1 GCA_934667465.1 uncultured Actinoplanes sp.
CCCTCTTGTTCGCTACCCGCGAGTAGGAGCAACATTTCCCGCACGTTACCGGCGGCCGCATCGATCGGCCCCCACTCCGTGTGCTCTAGGAGGAACCGTTGAAGGATCCGCAGAGCGATCCCGCGTACGGTCGCACCAACTGGCGCCGCTTCGCCGTCTGCGCCGTCGTGCCCGGCGTCGTGGCCGGCGCCCTGATCGCCGGGATGGCCAACGGGGCGCTCGCCGCCTCGTTCGCGGTCTCCGGCCAGTCGTTCAAGATCTCGGCCGACAGGCTCGACGGCACCGGCTTCGCCCAGTACGGCGGCACGGTCGAGAAGGCCGACGGCACCGCGATCCCGGTCGCCGTCTCGGGCATCGCCAACGCGTCGCTGACCAACCTGTGCCAGTCGGTCAAGATCCCCGGCGCCCCGATCAGCCTCACGATCCGCGCGGGCCGCGACGCCGGCAAGCCCGCCAAGGCCACCGACCTGATGATCGGCGTCAGCGAGCTCAGCGGCGACGCCACGTTCACCGACATCAACATCGGCCAGGACGCCTCGACGCTGCGCAAGGGCGGCAAGGACGCCCAGGGCGACCCGGGCATGTTCGGCCAGGAGGCGACCAGCGTCAAGATCGACGGGCTGCGCCAGACGGCCGTCTCCACCACGGCGGGCACCTTCACCCTCAACGGCCTCAACCTCAAGGTCAACGTCGCACCGGGCGGGGCGCCGCCGGAATGCTTCTGACCTGACTCGCCGGGCCCGCGGTCTGCACCGCCGCGGGCCCGGCGGCACATCCCGCGATGGAGAGGGCACGTGGCACCGACATTCACCCGGGCGGCCTTCCGCCGCTGGCGGCGCACCCGGCCGTTCTGGGGCGGACTGCTCCTCGTCCTCGCCGGCCTCGAACTGTTCCTCAGCGCCAACCAGAGCCTCGGCGACCTGGAGGTGCACGTCGGGCCGGAGGGCTTCCTGTCCTACGTGCTCCCGCTCGTGCTGCTGCTCTGCGGGCTGCTCGTCTGGGCCACGCCCGGGCAGCGGCTGTTCTACGGGGTGCTCGCGCTGCTGACGGCGGTCTACTCGCTGATCGGCCTCAACTTCGGCGGCTTCCTGATCGGCATGCTCCTCGGCATCGTCGGCGGGGCGCTCACGCTCGCCTGGACCCGCCCCCGCCTGCCCGCCGCCCCCGCACCACCCCGGCCTGCCCCCGCGGTGTCCAAACCCGGCATCGTCCCGGGTTTCCGTGACGACGACACGGTGCCCTTCCCCGCGATCACCGACGAGGACCCTTCCCCTTCGGCCGGCCCGGACACCCACCCGCCCCGCTCGAGCGACGGCCCGCCCCTGCCGTCCAGGTCGTTTGACGGCCCGCCCCTGCCGCCCAGGCCGGTCGACGACCCGCCACCGCGCTCCGGGCCGGCCGACGACCCGCCACCGCCCCACCCCGGCGGCGTGCATCGCGCCCTGGTCATCACGCTGGTCCCGCTGCTCCTCGGCGCATTCGTGGTGGCCGGAGGACGCTCCCCCGCCCGCGCCGACAACGAGTGCCCCGAAGGCCTGCCGTCCCGCAGCACGAGCGCGGCACCCGTCACCGCCCGCGCCGTTCCGCCTTCCGCCGGCACCGCTGCCCGCCCTGCCCCCTCCAGCACCACCCGGCCCGTTCCGTCCCCCTCGAGCACCGCCGCCCGTCCCGCGAAGAGCAACCCGTCCCCCGCACCGCCTCGTGGAAGCGCTTCCCCGTCAGCGCCGTCACGAGAACCGTCCCCGTCGTCTTCCTCGCCCTCGTCCTCCCCCACGGACGAGAACGGTGAGGAGGGCGACGGGGACGCCACCGCCGACCCGTCCCCCAGCACGTCGCCCGCGCCGCCCCGGGACAGCGCTTCCCCGAGCGCGCCCACCCCCGCACCATCTCGAGACAGCGCTTCCCCGAGCGCGGCTCCCACCCCCTCCTCCGGCGCGGACGTGATCCCGTGCCTCGGCCCCCGCGTGGTGAAGGAAGCGACAGCCGACGGCATCCCCCCGGTCGCCGTCCGCCCCGGGCTGCTGGAAACCGCTTCCCTGACCATGTACGACTCCACGTACGAGGGCGTCGCCCCGCTGACCACGACCCGGGGCAGCATGCAGGCGCTCGAGTTCCGGATGAACCGGGCCGTGAACAAGCCGTTCTCACTGACGATCCCCGAGCGGGGCGGCCGCACCACGCTGATCGAGAGCGACGAGCTGACCATCGAGGGCAACGTCCGGTTCTACACACCCCGCTTCGAGGGCAAGCTCTTCGGCCTGATCCCGGTCGTCTTCACCCCGGACCAGCCCCCGCCGCTCACCCTCCCGGTCCTGTGGTTCACCGACGTCACGATCGACCTCGCCTTCGTCCGCAGCGACGTCCTCACCGCTGATCCCCTGGACCTCTCCGAGAAGTGAGGCGACCGTCTCCCTGGCGCCGCCCGCAGCGACTCGACCTCCCCGGCCCCGGTGGCCGCCTCGGCCGGTGCGTGCGGATCAGGACGGTGTCAGGAACCAGCCGGTGAGCAGGGCGGCGGCGGTGAGCAGGACACCCGCGGCCATCGCAGGGGTCCGGATCGGGCGCCCCGCGAACAGGCCCACGAAGCCGGTGAGCATGCCCAGGAAAGCCAGCGCCCCGGGCACCGCGCGGGACCAGTCCGGCCCGGCGACGGGACACGTCGCCTGACCGGCCGGGCCGAAGCAGGCGTCCGACGTGAGCGAGGCCGCCGAGATGATCGTGTAGCCGGCGAGGCAGAAGATCACGCCGAACACGGCCACGGAGGCGACCACCGCGCCGGGACCCCCGTACCGCGATGTCATCTCGTGCAGTCAACCCGATGCGGCGCGTCGCCGGGCTCGAATGACACTCTGTCCAGGCCACCCACCCGGCACGCCGGACCCACCGCACCACCCGCCCGTGAGGCCGGACTCGGCACGCCGCCGCCACCTGGAGACGGCGGGGCCGGCCCGGCACGTGCCACGACTCTGGAGCAGCCATGACGACCGTCCACGAGCCCCGCACCCCGTACCTGCTGCTCGACCGCGCCACCGCCGAGGCCAACATCGCCCGGCTCCGCGACCGGATCGCCGCGCTCGGCCCGGTGCTGCGCCCGCATCTCAAGACCACGAAGTCCGTGGACGTGGCCCGCCTGATCTTCGGGGACACACCGGGCCCGATCACCGTCTCCACGCTCGCCGAGGCGGAGGCGTTCGCGGACGCGGGCTACACCGACATCCTGTACGCGGTCGGGATCGCGCCCGGCAAGCTCGCCGCCGTGACGGCTCTGCACGCGCGCGGCGTCCGGCTCACCGTGCTGCTCGACAGCGTCGCCCAGGCCGAAGCCGTCGCCCGCGCGTCGCGGGAGTCCGGCCTCGCGATCCCCGCCCTGATCGAGATCGACTGCGACGGCCACCGCGGCGGCCTGCTCCCCGACAGCGACGAGCTGCTCCAGGTCGCCGCCGCCCTCGAAGGCCACCCCCCGACCGACGCGAGCAACAAGGCCGGCCCGGGCGAAGAGACCGGCGCGGGCAAAGAGACCGGCCCGGACAAAGAGACCGGCCCGGGCAAAGAGACCGGCGCGGGCAAAGAGGCCACAGCGGGCGAAGAGGCCACAACGGGCGAAGAGGCCAGCCCGAGCGATGAGGCCGGCGCGGGCGACGAGGCCGGCGCGGGCAGTACGACCGGCGGCACCCTGGCGGGAGTGATGGTCCACGCGGGCGAGTCCTACTACGCCCGCGGCGTCCCCGAACTGGAAGCCGCCGCCGAGAACGAGCGCGCCACCGTCGTGGCCGCCGCCGAACGCCTCCGCGCCGCCGGCCACCCGTGCCCGGTCGTCAGCGCCGGCTCCACTCCGACCGCGCACTTCGCCCGCGACCTGAGCGGCGTCACCGAGGTCCGGGCCGGCAACTACGTGCTGTTCGACCTGGTGATGGCGGGCATCGGCGTGTGCACCCCCGCCGACCTGGCCGCGGCCGTCGTCGTCACGGTCATCGGGCACCGGCCGGAGCGCGGCTGGATCATGACGGACGGCGGGTGGATGGCGACGTCCCGGGACCGGGGCACCGCCGTGCAGGACGTCGACCAGGGCTACGGCCTCGTCACGGCCCTGGACGGCACGCCGTACGCGGATTTGATCATGACGGGGGCCTCGCAGGAGCACGGCACGCTCGCGGTGCGCGACGGGAGCCCGTACGAGCTGCCTGATCTGCCCGTCGGCACCCGCCTGAGAATCCTGCCGAACCATGCCTGCGCGACCACCGCCCAGCACGACGGCTACCACGTCCGCGCGGCCCCGGGCGCCGACAACCTCGACGCCTGGTGGCCGCGCATCCACGGCTGGTAAAGCTCAGCGAAGCGCGGGTGGAGCCCGGCGAAGCGCCGGTGTGGCCCGGCGAAGCGCTGGTCAAGCCCGCGAAGCGCTGACGAGACCGAGCGTCAGAACCGCGAGGGGTGCGGCAGCGTCCCCGGCAGCGACATCGTCCCGCCCGACAACGCCCGAGCGGCCGAACCGTGAGCGTAGAGCCGCCCACCGAAGCGCAACCACTCGATCGCCCCGTCGCGCCCGCGCAGGAA
This sequence comes from uncultured Actinoplanes sp., assembly GCA_934667465.1. Classification (GTDB taxonomy): domain Bacteria; phylum Actinomycetota; class Actinomycetes; order Mycobacteriales; family Micromonosporaceae; genus Actinoplanes. Next base: position 4,555 of record CAKUMG010000212.1, read on the forward strand.
CGTCGCCCGGAAGTGGGCGTCGCTGCCGTCCGGGTTGAGCACGAGCACGTAGTCCTTGCGGTAGAACGCGAACCGCAACACGTCCTCCCCACCGAGCCGGACCAGCAGCCCGCCGTCGTCCGGCGTCAGGTCGAAGGTCTGCGAGCCCTACTCGCCGGCGAAGCCGATCTGCCGCGCGGTGTAGGCGCCCGCGTACGCGTCCAGCTGCGCCGCCGGCAGCGGCCGCGGCACGGCCCGCGGGTTGTGCAGCCCGGTGAGCTGGGTGAGCGCCCAGTCCGAGGCGAACAGCTCGGTCGTCAGCGCCGACCCGGTCAGCGAGTTGGTCAGGACGGTCAGCGCCACGTCGTGCGACGGGACGACGAAGAACCCGGAGTGCTGGCCGTCCCAGTCGCCGCCGTGCTGCAGCACCCGCGGCCCCTCCTGCGTCTGCCGGATCATCCAGCTCACCCCGAACCCGTCGATCTCGACGTAGGGCGTGCCGCCCGGCCCGGGCCTCGACCGCATCGCGCGCAGCGACCGCTCGGTCAGCAGCGGACGCCCGTCGCCGAGGTGGAAACGGGCCCAGCGCAGCTGGTCACGGGCGCTGGAGATGAGCCCGCCCGCGGGGTTGATGCCGCGCGGGATCCGCCACAGCTCAGGCCGCGGCGTCTGCGTGCCCGGCGTCGTGATGTGCTCGTGCGGCACCGCCCACGAGACGCCGGGCAGGTCGTCCAGCGAGAATGCCGAGTGCCGCAGCCCGAGCGGCCGCAAGAGCGACGAGTCGATTGCCCGCTCGTACGTTGTCCGCGCCGCGACCTCGATCAGGCGCCCCGACAGGGACAGGGCGGCGCTGTTGTACGAGAACGCCCGGCCCGGTGGCGTGAGCTGCGGCAGCCGGGACATCTCGGCGACGTAGCGCGCCAGGGCGTCGTCGCCGTCGCCGGTGTCCAGGAAGAAGTCGCCGAGCCAGCCGGCGCTGTGATCGAGCAGCTGCCGTACGGTGACCCGGGCCGACGCGGCCTCGTCGGCCGTCCGGAAGCCGGGCAGGTAGTGCCGGACCCGCCGATCCAGGTCCAGTCTGCCGCGCTCCACCAGGCGCATGACGGCCGTACCCGTGAAGGTCTTGGTCGTCGACGCGACCCGGAAGACGGTGTCGCCGTCGACCGGCACCGGGTTCGTGACGTCGGTGACGCCGAACCCGCGGACGTAGTCGGTGCCGCGGTACCGTATCCCGAGCGCGACGCCGGGGACGCGGTAGAACTCCATCAGCTCCCGGGTCTTCTCCTCCACCGCCCGCACCGCGGACGGCACCCGGCCGGCGGAACGGGAGGTGGCGAGCGCGGGCGCCCCGCTCACCAGGGGGCGGCGGCAGCGGCCGCGGCGGTGGAACGCAGGACGGTGCGGCGGGACACGTGCTGGGACATGGTGGACCCCCAGTGATCGCGGCGACAACGACGCGTGCCGCCTCACTGTAATGGACCGGTCACAGTGGAACCTCAGGCCGCGTTCCGGTCCGCCTTGTCCCGGCGATAGCCCATGGCGGCGAAGTCCTCCTCGAGCTTGCGCATCGCCTTGTCCCGGTCCACGTCCCGCTCGTAGACGCGGTCCGACGACCGCAGCACCTCGTCCGCCTCGGTGACGACGATGGCGATCCGCGTGGTCCCGACCGGCGTCAGGGTGACGCGCTCGACCCGGCGCACGAGCCCCCGCCAGCGGGCGCGGGTGAGTTCGACAACATGTTCGTTCACGGTGATCCCTCCGTAACGTGGGTAGGCTAACGGCGCCGCCCGCAGGAAGCCAGTCCCCGGGGTCCCGTGTCTCCACACCCGTCGGCCGCGAGGCTCGTCACCCGTCGGCCGCGGATGACGCGGCATAGACTGGGCGGGGTGGGGACCTGGTACGAGTCACACGTCGACCGCAAGATCCGTGAGGCGCAGGAGCAGGGGCAGTTCGACGACCTGCCCGGTGCCGGCAAGCCGCTGAGCGACCACGGCCGGGAGTACGACGAGAACTGGTGGATCAACGACTGGATCCGGCGCGAGGGTGCCGCCGGAGGGGCGCTGCCGCCGACGCTCGCGTTGCGGCGCGAGGCCGAGGACTTGAAGACCGCAAGGGTACGGAGACAGAGGTCCGCGACTATGTGACGGGCCTCAACGAGCAGTTGCGCAAGGCCCGCGCCGGGCTGCTCGACGGGCCGCCGGTGCTGCTGCCGCCGCTGGACGCGGACAAGGTCGTCCGCGGCTGGCGCGCCCGCCGCTCCTCGTAGGGCCCCGCCGGGCGGTTCAGTCGAACTCGCGGGAGACGACGTCCACCCGGCCGGCGGCGTGGTCGGCGCGGACCGTGTCCAGCCCCAGGCCGTCGAGCTCGGCCGCCTGGTCCGCCTCGTGCGGTTCGAGCACCCGCAGCGCGAGGCCCGCGGACTCGGGGGCGAGCGGAAGCCCCTCGCCCAGCACCGCCTCCAGCAGGGCCTGCGCGGCGGGCTGCGCCCCCTCGTCGACCGCCATGTGCACCATCAGGTGCTCGTTGCCGGTGCCGGCCCATCGTGCGTGCCCGATCCACGCGGCCTGCACCTGCGGGTGGGCGAGGATCCGGTCAGCGAACGCGCCGCGCAGCGCCACGGCGACCGGATCTGCCGAACGGGTCAGCCGCAGCGTCTGGTCACCCTGCGTCCGCACTCCCCGGACACGCAACGTGACGGCGACGAGCGACAGCGGGATCTTCGCCCAGTGCTCGCCGGAGAACACGGCAAGGGTCTCGAGACCCGTGTGCTGGGAGATGTCGAGCAGCCGCAGGGCGTCGCAGAGCACCGAGCCGGCGGCATCCGGCAGCCGCTGCGCGCGGGCGGTTTCGCTGGTGTAGCCCGGCAGTACCGGCCCGGAGTCGTCGATCCCGATGACCACGACCGACCCCTGGGAGTCGACCGGCACGTACACCCCGCCGTCGACGAGCGCGGCGAGCAGGGCGTCGGACTCGTCGCCGGGCCGCCCGCGATCGAGGACGGCGGCGAGGGCATCGTTGGAGCCAGGCATCGACGCAGAGTAGCGCATGGCTGCGGGGGCGGGCCCGCCGCGTGCGAGTCTTCGCGCAGCGCGCACCGGTAAACCCATTATTCCTATGTATGCGCTAGGGTAAGGCCCCACCTGACCCGAGGAGCGCGCGGCATGATGACACAGACCGAGCGGGCGGCGCAGGCTCTCGTGGCCGGCACCGCCTTCACCCCCGCCCGCCCCGGCTTCGTGGGCATCGCCACCGACCTGCTGCTCGCCCGCCCGGTCCCGGCGCTGCCCGCCCGGGTCGCGCTGCGGCACGGCTTCCTGGTCACCCGCTCGCCGCGCGTGCTCACCGTCAGCGGCCCGCCGTCGCCCGGCCTCGACACCGCGATCGACCGGATGTCCGAGGACCTGGCCCGCGCCCTGCCCCTGCTCGCCGCCGAGGGCGCCACGGTCCTGCCCTGGGCCGCCGACGACGTCGACCCGGCCGCGGGTGCGCCGGACTTCACGGCCGCCGCGGTCCTGGCGCGTACGGCGGGGTTGCGCGTCGGCCTGGAGGCGGGCCTCGACGAGAGCGGCCTGCTGGGCCTGCCCCGCCGCTGGTCGCTCGCGCTGGCGGTGGCGCCGGTGCTCGCCGCCGCGTTCGCGAACTCCCCGCTGCGCGACGGCCGCCCGTCCGGCTGGCGCTCCACCCGCCAGG
>CAKUMG010000213.1 GCA_934667465.1 uncultured Actinoplanes sp.
GCGGCGGCGAACACCTCGGGGTTGTAGGTGTGCGACAGCGTGGAGGGCCGGCCGGAGATCGAGCCGTGGTAGCCGACGAAGAAGACGGCGTCGAAGGTGTCGTCGAGCCCCTGCATCATGTACAGCGGCTTGTGCCGGCCGGCGATGTAGCTGGCGTTGCCGGCCACCGCGCGCGGGTCCAGGTTGGCCATGGTGCCGTGGGAGTCGTTGAGGACGATCTCGGTCGCCGGGGCCTCCTCGCCGTCGATCATGGCGAGGAGCAGGCGGACCATCTCCGAGCCCATCTCCTCGATCGGCTGGTGGACGCTGGTCAGCGGCGGGTCCGTGTGGCGGGCGATCTCGGAGTCGTCGAAGCCGACGATGGCGACGTCCTGCGGGGTGCGCAGGCCGCGTTCGCGCAGGATGCGCAGGGCGCCGGAGGCCATCGTGTCGGAGGCGGCGAAGACGGCGTCCAGGTCGGGGTGCTCGTCGAGGAGGCGGGTCATGGCGGCGGCGCCGCTCTCCTCGCTGAAGTCGCCGTGGGCGACCGGGCCCGCGCCGGCCTCGTCGTGGAAGCCGGCGAGGCGGGCGATGCCGGGGGCCATGTCGAGGGGGCCGGTGATCGTGGCGATCTTGCGCCGGCCGCGGTTGCGGAGGTGGGCGACCGCGGCCCGGGCGCCGCCGCGGTTGTCGGCGTCGACCCAGGGGCAGGAGTCCGGGCCGGTGGGGCGGCCCGCGCGGACGGTGGCGACGCCGCGCTGCTCGAGCTGGACCGGCAGCGGGTCGGCGCCGTGCAGGGAGAGCAGCAGGGCACCGTCGACGTGCTGGCGGGTGAGGTAGCCCTCGAGGCGGCGGCGCTCGTGCGGGGCCTGCGCGATCATCAGGACCATCTGCAGGCCGCGGTCGACGAGGCCGGTCGAGATCGACTGGACGATGCGGCCGAAGAACGGCTCGGCGAAGAAGCGCGCGCCGGACTCGAACACGACCAGGGCGATGGAGTCGGTGCGCGAGGTGACCAGGGCGCGGGCCGCCCGGTTGGGCACGTAGCCCAGCTCGGCGATGGCGGTCTCGACCGCGGCGCGGGCCTGCGGGCTGACCTGGGCCGAGCCGTTGACGACGCGGGAGACCGTGCCGCGGCCGACGCCGGCGCGGTGGGCGACCTGGTCGAGGGTCGGCGCACGGTTGACCGATCGGCCGCGTTCCGCCACTGCCCCACCTCCGTCTCGACACCGTCAACCTACCGCGCGGCGGAAGAAGGCGATCAAGCGGAACAGCGGACCGCGTCACCCGGGGGCAGGAGGGGGTGACACGGCCCGCTGTTCCCAGGGGCGGAAGCCGGGGTCAGGAGTTGACCAGCATGGCGGCGAGCACCATGCCGAGCGCACCGCCGGCCACACCCGCGGCCGCCGCGTACCAGCCGAGCGGGCGGTCGCCCATGGCGCCACCGATGATGCCGAGAACGAGACCGGCGAGTCCGAACAACGGCGGGAAGAACAGGATCGCGACCGCCGCGAAGACGAATCCGAGAATGGTGCACACGCGCGCGGCGGAAACGCCGGAACGAGCAGCCCGAGGGGTGGTGACCTGCGCCATTGTCTTTCTCCTCCGTGAGTTGTGCTTACGCTCAAAGGACTACCCACAGGGGACGGACGTCAAAACCTCAACCGGTTCACAAATCCTGCGGTACGGCGGTGCGGCGCCGCGCCTCGGCGACGTCGGCCATCAGCCGGTCCCACGTCTCGTCGGGGCGGAACGGGCCGAGCGCCAGGCCGCCGCCGACCGTGGCCCAGCTGTACTCCCACCAGGCCGCGACGCGGACCGGCCAGAGCCCGACGCGGACCGCGCCGGCCAGGAAGCAGCGGTGCACCAGCAGCGTGGCGGCGAGCATGTCGTCGTCGAACTCGACGCCCTCCTCCCCCGCCGCCCGGCCGAGGGCGCGCACGTCACGGTGCATCTCGGAGTAGGCGATCAGCTCGGGCGTGGCCGGCACCCGCACCTCGGCCCCGGGGACGAGCATGTCGGCGGCGTAGGCCGGCATGAACACCACGTCGTCCACCGTGATGATCAGGGGCAGCTCCTCGTGGCCGCGGCGGATGCCCAGCTCGAGGCCGGGCTCGCCGAGCGGGGTGATGATCTGCTCGAATCCGAGCACGTCGGACATCCGCAGCCGCACCGCGTCGCCGAGTGCGGGCAGGTGGACGGTCACGGTGCCGGCCTGGACCGACACCTCGGTGCCGGGGAGTTCGCCGAGCAGACCCACAAGAGCTTCACTGTGCACGTCCTGGTTATACCCAACCAAGACCACGATGACAATTCCGCACAGTTACCGAGCGGCTACTAAATGTAATATCTACGCCTATCGACAAAAGCAGAGGCCACGACTTCGAGTACTACGCACCTACGCACTTGTCGCGTCGGCGGAACAGTCATTCAATTTCTCCATGACGTTCGGCAAGGCGAATCTGCCCTACCCCTATAACCAGGACTTCACGGGCATCGTCACCCGCGTGAAGGGTGTCCGGGAGGCAACACGAGCCGCGCTGGTCAACTCGCCCAAGGTCGCGTCCTATCTGAAGGCGGGCGCCAACCTGGTCGAGCAGAACCTCGGTGCCTGCGACTGGGCCGCGGTCGCCGACACCGGACGCAAGCAGTACTGGTCGGGCCTGCGCTTCCTCACCGAGCGCGCCCTGTCGCGCGAGATGGAGCAGCTCGAGCCGCCGTTCCTGCGCCAGCGCGGCGAGGGACCCTACCGCGCGACCTGGGCCAGCCACGACGACTACCTCAACGACCTGCTGACCTTCCTCTTCCACGCGGAGAGCTATGACCCGCAGTACGACGCCGGGGTGCAGACCCGCGGCTGGCTCGACGACGAGGAGAACTTCGTCGAGGCCATCGACCGGGCCACCTACGCCGAGCTCGAGGCGATCTGCCGGATGCCGCTGTTCCGGCTCCAGCTGATCATGGTGGCCACGGCCGACCGCAACGACGGCATCCACGACGCGATCGCCAACAGCTACGACGGCGCGCTCGGGCCGTGGAAGAAGATCTACGAGTCCACGTTCGCCTCGCGCGGCTTCCAGCTGCGCCCGGGCGTCACGCTCGACCAGATCGCGATGATGCTCGCCGCGGTCACCGAGGGCTTCGCCGTGCACCACCTCGGCGACCCCCGCGCGGGCGTGACCAGCGACGACGAGCGCGGCAACCTGGTCGGCATGGCCGTGCTCGGCATCCTGAACAGCTATCTCGAACCCGTCGATGAACCGACCGGCTTGACCTTGCGTGAACACTTCCGAGACGTCTCGCATCGCGCACGGCCGGCCGACCGCACCATCGACAAGAGCGGGGACCACAGATGACGAGCACCGCCCAGCCGGTTCTCCCCCACGCCGCGCCGGACCAGCCGTCGTGGTGGGAACGGCAGAGTGATGTGATCATGCGGCGGCCGCTCAACGAGTGGACGTTCACGCACATGAACTGGCTGATGCCCACCGAGCGGGTGCCCTGCGGCACCGACTTCCTGCCGCTGCCGCTGACGCCCGTGCCGCTCGACCACCTGACCTACCGCTTCGACGACGCCGACCACACGCTCGCCGACCTGCACCGGCGCACGTTCACCACGGCGTTCGTGGTGCTGCACCACGGCCGGATCGTGCACGAGAGCTACCCGGGCGCGTTCGCCGGCCCGCGCACCCGGATGCAGCTGTTCTCGCTCTCCAAGTCGGTCACGTCGATGCTGGTCGGCATCGCGCTCGCCGAGGGCGCGATCGGCAGCGTCAAGGACCTGGTCATCGACTACCGGCCCGACTTCGCCCGCACCGCATACGACGGCATCACCCTCGCCGACCTGCTCGACATGAGCAGCGGCGTGGGCGAGCTCGAGGTCTGGGACGTCCCGGGCAGCATCATCCGCGCGTTCGAGCGGGCGGTCCTGAGCGGCGGCGACGTCGCGTCGATCATCCGCTCCGCGCCGCGCACCGCCGCGCCCGGCGAGCGCTTCAACTACTCCACGTTCGACGCGCAGCTGCTGGGCTGGGTGCTCGAGGCCGCGACGGGTCAAAGCCTCGCCTCGTACGCGTCCTCGCGGCTGTGGCGGCGGATCGGCGCCGAGCGCGACGCGTACTACGGGCTCAGCCGGTCGCAGCCGCGCACCGCCATCGGGGCCGGCGCCTTCAATGCCACCGCCCGCGACCTGGCCCGCCTGGGCCTGCTCATGGCGCACGACGGGCGGCTCGCCGGGCAGCAGCTGGTCCCCCGCGACTGGACCCGCCGCAGCCGGGGCGCCGACGCCCCGCACCTCGACGTGGGCTCGCTCGGCCCCAGCGGCTACGACCACTACGGCTACGCGAACCAGTGGTGGACCCTCGGCGAGAGCTGCTTCAACGCGTTCACCGGCCTCGGCGTACACGGGCAGTATCTGTTCGTCGATCCGGTCGCCGACGTCGTCGTCGTGAAATGCAGCGCCTGGCCCACCGAGGACGATCCCGCGCGCGACCGCGAAACGGTCACCGCCCTGCGCCGGATCGCGGACCACCTGGCCTGATCCACCCCCGCGGCACCACGACCGGCCGGCGATTCCCGCCGGCCGGCTCGATTCTCCCCTGACCTCATTGCCCGCCACTTCCCTGCCCCGTCGGCAGGGAAGCGCTCCGTCCTGCCCGATCACCCGAGAGGATTCCGTACGTGAGATCAGCCCTGCGCTGGGCAGCCGCCGCCCAGCTCGCCGTCCTCGCCGTCACGGGCGCCGCGGTCACCACCGCCACCCCGGCGAACGCCGTCGTCGCCTCCGGCACCGTCCTGCTGAGCAGCACCGCCACGCTCCCGCCCGAGCTGGCCCCGCTCGCCACCGGCAAGAAGATCCAGTACCTGACCACCGGCCTCAACGGCGCCGCCGCCACCGCCTCGGGCCTGATCCTGACCCCCAAGACCAACAAGAAGAACAAGACCGTCGTCTGGGCGCACGGCTCCACCGGCCTCGCCGACCAGTGCGCCCCGTCGGCGAGCCAGGCCGTGTTCTGGCCGGAGGCGCGCGCCGCCATCGCCAAGCTGCTGCAGAAGGGCTGGACCGTCGCGGCCCCCGACTACCCGGGGCTGGGCTCGCTCGGCTCGCACCCCTACCTGGTCGGCGCCAGCGAGGGGCGCGCGATCATCGACAGCGTCAAGGCGGCGCGCAACCTCGACAGCGCGCTCGGCACCGCGTACGCGATCGACGGTCACTCGCAGGGCGGGCAGGGCGGCCTGTTCGCCAGCCAGCTCGCACCCTCGTACGACGGCGCCCTGGTCCTCAAGGGTGTCGCGGCCATCGCCCCGGCCAGCAACCTCGACCTGATCGCGCCCGACATCCCCGGCACGCCCGGGCAGGGCTACCTGGTGATGGCGCTGTACGGCATCAACGCGGTCGAGCCGTCCTTCAACCCGAACAGCTACCTCGCCGCGCCGGCGAAGCAGAAGGCACCCGTCCTGACCTCCGGCTGCCTCTACCAGATCCTCGACGCCTACGCGCCGCTCACCCCCGCCCAGCTCGTCCCGAACGGCGTGGTCGCGCAGCAGGTCCTCACCAAGCTCGCCCAGTACGGCAACCCGGGCGCGAACCCGCCGAGCGCCCCGACGCTGATCGTCCACGGCACCGACGACGAAGCCGTGCCGTACGGGCTGTCGGCCGGGCCGCTGGTCCAGACGCTCAGCAACCAGGGCCAGAGCGTCGAGTTCATCACCGTCGAGGGCGCCACCCACGACGGCGCGGTCTTCGCCACCGTCGACACGGTGGCCGACTGGCTGGCCGCCCGGCTCGCCTGATCGTTCTCGGCTTCCCTGGATTCCGGCCCCCGGAAAACGGCACCCCGCGCGCCCCTTCCCGCGCGGGGTGCCGTCCCATGCCCGTTACCTTCTCAGCCGGTCGGGAGTCGCAGGAGGAAGCCGTACGCGGGTGCGGCCGCCGCGCAGGCGACGGTGAGCCCCACGGAGACCGCCACGCTCGCCAGCGCCGCCCGCCGCTGCGCCCGCTCCGGCAGCGCGAGGGCGGCGACAGCCCCGGCCGTCCAGGGCACGGCCCACCACAACGCGAACTGTCCGGCAGCCGTGAGCTTGCTGAGCCCGAAGTACTCGCACAGCAGCAGCGTCACCACGCCGGCCGCGACCACCCCCGCGGCCACGAGGTCGGGCGCCGGCCGCTCCCCGCCGTGCAACTGCACACTCGCCGCCACCATCGCCACCGCGAGCCCGACCATCACCAGCGCCAGCCGCGACCCCACCAGCCCGCGCTCGAAGCTGGCATTACCGGCACCGCCGAAGTTGAGCCAGTCCCGCGACGCCACCACGGCGATCCCGGCCACCTGCAGCCCGTTCACGGCCCCGACCACGGCGGCCACCCGCGCCGCGCCGGGCCGCCACGCGGCGACCGCCCCGGCACCCCCGGCGATGACCAGCGCCGGAACCACCATCAACGGATACACCGTGGTGGCCGAATAGTCGGACCAGCTCCCGGGCACGGCCATCACGGCGGCGGCCGCCGCAGCGAGCCCGGCGATCAGCGACCCGGAGCCCCGGGCGGAAGTGCGTTCCACGCCCAGGATCAACGACCCCACGGCACACAGGTCGTGCAACGGCGGTGAAGCGCTTGCCGGTCGAACCCTATCTACGAGTGCCTACTTGACGTACGCCACGCTGCTCAGTGAACGCCCACCGAGAGACTATCCTCGCTTTGCACCAATAGTCCGTTTTGCACCTTGGGAGGTCCCACAGCATGGCGCCGTTTTCCGCAGACTTCAGCGCTGCCCTGCCCGCGGCTCCGATCCGGCGCCGCGTCGGCCTTTCCCCCTCGGCCCGCGGCAGCGCCACGAACTGCACCTGCCCGGACGTCTTCGAACTCGAGGACGGGAACTTCGCCGTCATCGGGACCGACCGGACGACCGAATTCGGGCAGCGACTGCCCACAGACGCTGGCGTGGCCCCGTACGAGAAGGTCGTCGTCATCACACGGGAGACGCTGCTGGCCGCCGCGAAGGACCTCACCGCCTGAGCCAGCCCATCAGCCAACTCAGCCCTGCGGAAACGACTTCGCCTCGCTCAACGAAGGATCGTGCGCCGGTGGCGCTTCGCCGTCACCGGCCCAAGCCAGCACCGCCTCGTACTCCCGCCAGATCTCGTCCGCGAACGAGGCGAGGCCCGTCTCTTCGGTGCCTTCCACATAAACACTCTGCCGGCTGCCGACGGTCGTCGCCCAGAAAGCCCGGATCTTCGGGCTCGCGAAGAGGTACCGCAGATTGCTGATCATTTCCTCCCGCGTCGCGATCCCGGTCTTGTGTTGCAGCCAGGCGTGCTGCAGAAGCAGATTGGCGTACATGTATTGCGCCTGCGTCACCGGATCTTCGAGCGTCGTGCGCGGCCAGACCTCGGCCAGATGAGGGGAGTCGATCGCCATGCGTGTCAGCGTGACGTGGAGCTGGCGCAGCGAGACCTCAGCCTGCTGAGTGCGCTGGCTGCGGTTCTGCGCCGCGGAGGTCATCATCAGAGCGGCGACGGCGAGCGCGGCGACAACGGAGTTGACCATGCCGAAGGCCTGCCCGACATCGCTCCAGCGCTCCCAGGTGCCGTCACTTCCGCGATGACCGACGAGGGCCGCCATTCCCAGGCCCGCGCCCATCACGGCCCCGGTAAAGACTAAGACGACGGCCAATGTAGCGAAGAGAATCCGCCAAGGCCTGGACGCCCAGCCGGACCCACCCCTCTGGACACTCATCGTCTGGCCCCTCTCAGTGACGCCCACGCAGGGCCTGCGCCGGGCGTGTTGTCGAGCTGGGGGATTCGCTTACTCCTGCTAGGAGTGTGCGGCACGAAGGGCCGTTCGGCGACTGTAATTCACCTGCCGGAAAATGGGAGAACGGTGCCACATGGCAGATTGCCATAGCATTCGCCCGCCGCTGCAATTGCAGATTACTCCGGCCGCCGCGAATGCAATTGCAGACATCGCGCCGTGCGGGCGACAAAGCCCCGGTCAGCGGCGGCCGGTGGCGAGGGCGATGAGGAACTGGCCGCCGCCCGGGTCGACGAGCTCTCGACGCCGACCCTCGCCGAGGGCGAGTCGTATGACGACTTCCTCGCCGACCGCAGCGCGTACGAGGAGTTCGACGCGAACGCGTACTTCGGCGGCAAGGGCTTCGGCTTCGTGCGTCTGCAGCAGCTCGCCACCGAGCACCTGCTCGGCGCCCGCTGATCGCCATGCCCCTGGTGCTCGGGGTCGACT
>CAKUMG010000214.1 GCA_934667465.1 uncultured Actinoplanes sp.
GTGCTGCCCGCGATCCAGCTCAGCAGCGCCCACGGGTCGCCACCCGCGGCGTCCTCGGAGGCCATGACCAGGTCGTAGCCGAGCGTCTCGGCCGCCAGTGCCGCCTCGACGCCGCTCACGAGCGCGCCGGCCTGGAGCCGGTGGCCGTAGTTCATGCGTGCCTCCGCTGATCGGTGTCCCTCGTTGATACCGCACGCCGCGCCGGAAGTCGGGGTGTCGCGCGTCTCACGGGGAATCCTTGCCGACCGGCTGATTAGATGAGGCTCATGTCAGTACTCCAGGTGATCGTCGGCAGCACCCGTCCCGGCCGGCTCGGCCTCCCCATCGCCACGTGGTTCGCGCGGGTCGCGGCCGAGCACGGCCCGTTCGAGGTCGAGCTGGTCGACATCGCCGATTTCGATCTGCCGCTGATGGACGAGCCGAACCACCCGCGGCTGCGGCAGTACACCAAGGAGCACACCAAGCGCTGGAGCGAGACGATCGACCGCGGCGACGCGTACGTGTTCGTGCACCCGGAGTACAACTACAGCTACAACGCGGCGCTCAAGAACGCGATCGACTACCTGCACGCGGAGTGGGCCGACAAGCCGGTCGCGTTCGTCAGCTACGGCGGCGTCAGCGCGGGGCTGCGCGCCACCCAGGCGCTCAAGCAGGTCGTGACCACGCTGCGCATGGTGCCGATCTTCGAGGCCGTGCCGATCCCCTTCGCCGCCCAGTTCCTCGGCGACGAGGGCGACTTCGCGCCGAACGAGGTCGTCAGCGCGGGCGTCGTCCCGGTGCTGCGGGAACTCGCCCGCCTCGACGGCGCCCTCTCCACGCTGCGCAAGTCCTGACGGCCACGCCGCGCAAGTCCTGACGGCCACGCCGCGCAAGCCCCGACGGGCCGGTCTCAGTAGCCCAGGTCGGCGGCGAGGGCCTGGAGCGAGGCGGGTAGCTCGATCTTCGGGACCGGCCGGGCCTCCTGGACCGCGCCGGTCTTGATCTTGTCCTGCCAGTCGCCGAGGCCGGCCACCAGCGGGCCGTGGTCGGCCCGGCCGTACTCGACCATCGCGGGCTCGTAGGCCACGCCGAGGTGGGCGCAGAGCCGCCTCGCCTCGCCGGCCGGGTCGCGGGTCAGGTCCTCGTAGCGGACTGTGTGGCCGGGCAGGTGGGCGCGGGCCTCGCGGAGCGCCGTCAGGTACTTCGTGACGCTCGCGATCGCCTCCTCCTCGGTCTGCGAGGTCCGGGCGCGCTGCCAGGAGTCCAGGATCGAGGCCGGGTGCCGCAGCAGGTAGATAAACTTGGCGTCGGGGAAGGCCTGCGCCACCCGCGCCCACTGGAAGACGAGGTTGGGCGTCTTCTCCACGAGGATCTTCTTGCCGCTCTCCTGCAGGGCGCGGGTGAGCAGGCGGTCCCACACCATGTTGGTGAGCTCGCGCTCGTTGAAGCCGAGCGTCTCCATCGCCTTCTGGGCCGCGGGGATCTCGAGCGTCACCTTGACGTGAGCCAGGTGCAGCTCGTGCGGGGCGTAGATCTCGGAGTGGCTGTTGAGGATCATCCGCAGCAGGGTCGAGCCGGAGCGCACCGAGGAGAAGAGGAACCCGGGAGCCGTCAGGTCCCGCTTCGGAACCTTGACGAGCCGGTACTTGCCCTCGCGGTTGACGACCTGCATCCCGGCTCTCCGGGCCAACCGGACATTAACCTGCTTTCTCCACGCCATGAAAGTAGACCTTAGGGGTCAACTTTCGGTGCGACGTCTGTGCCGCCTGTGAAGCGGCTGAGAATTAGACAAAGGTCTAGTCAAGGTCACTCGAAGCGTGCGGGGTCGCCGGCACCGACCCGCAGGACCTCCGGCTCGCCCTCGGAGAGGTCCACCACGGTGGTCGGCACCGTGCCGCATTCCCCCGAGTCGATGACGGCGTCCACGACGTGGTCGAGCTCTTCCTTGATCTCCCAGCCCTGGGTCAGCGGCTCCTCGTGCCCGGGCAGCAGCAGCGTGCTGGAGAGCAGCGGCTCGCCCAGCTCGGCGAGGATCGCCTGGGTGACCGCGTGCTCCGGGATGCGTACGCCGACGGTCTTCTTCCTGGGGTGCAGCAGGCGGCGCGGCACCTCGCGGGTCGCCGGCAGGATGAACGTGTAGCTGCCCGGGGTCGACGCCTTGACCAGCCGGAACACCGAGTTGCTGATCTGCACGAACTGACCGAGCTGGGCGAAGTCGCGGCACACCAGGGTGAAGTGGTGGCCGCTGCCGAGGTGCCGGATCTCGCGGATCCGGTCCATGCCGGCGGCGTTGCCGATCCGGCAGCCCAGCGCATAGCAGGAGTCGGTCGGATAGGCGATCAGCCCGTCCTCCCGCAGGAGGGCGCCGACCTGCCCGATCGCTCGGGGCTGCGGGTTGTCCGGGTGCACGTCGAAGTACTTGGCCACCCGCAGAGCCTAGATCGTGACCAGCTCGCGCGACGGACGCACGGGCTCCACGTCATGCGAGCGGACCAGCAGTGCCACACCCAGGCCGGCCGCCACCGCGCTGCACGCCGCGACGACACCGCCCAGCAGCCCGCCCGTGAACTGCTCGCCGAGCAGCGCCAGCCCGATCGCCGCCGCGGCCAGCGGGTTGGCGAGCGTGCCCGCCGCCAGCGGCGCGCCGAGGCCGTCACGGTAGGAGCGCTGGGTGAAGAGCAGCCCGGCGCTCGCCAGCACGGCGACGGCGGCCGCGGTCAGCACGGTCAGGAAGCCCAGATCACCCTCGGCCAGCCGGACCGTGGCGGTCTGGGTGAGCGCCGACGACACCCCGAAGGCGACGCCGCCGGCCACCGCGGACCACAGCCCCGAGGAGCCGGGCACGGCACCGCGGGCGCCGAGCGCGGTCAGCACGATCGCCGTGACCAGCAGCAGCCCGACGAGATCCCCGGCACCGAGCACGCCGACCTGCGCGGAACTCGCGAGCACGAGGATGCCGCCCAGGCCGAGAACGGTCAGCGCCATGCCGTGCCACTCGACGCGGGTCACGGCGCGCCGGGCCGTCGCGGCGGCCAGCGGCACGGCGATCACCAGGGTCAGCACCCCGAACGGCTGCACCAGGGCGAGCGGCCCGTAGCGCAGCGCCACGACGTGCAGCAGCCCGCCGACGCCGTTGAGCGCGAGCGCCGCCCACCAGAGCGGCGTGCGCACCAGCGCCCGCAGCGGCCGGTCGGCCATCCGCTCCTGGAGCAGTGCAGCGACCGCGTACGCCCCTGCCGAGGCGATGCACGAGACGAGCGCGATCAGGATTCCCATGCTGATCACCGTAGGAGTCCGGGCCTCCGCGGCGCGTCCTCCCGAGGTCGTAAAACGCGGTCCCGCCTCCTACTGCGGTCGTAGTACCCGATCGCGGGACAGCGGCAGGTGTGCCGGGAAGTCTGATCGCGGACACCGGCGGGTTCACCGGCACTACCGCCGGATCGCCGCCGAGGAAGCCGTGGATGCCGACGATGACGGCATTCCCGACATCTACCAGAATCGATAATGTCGCGCCGGGTACGCTGGCTGTTCCGGCCACGATCGAGGGGAATCGAGGTGCGAAGCCTGCGGCGGCGGTGCGAGGACAATCTGGCGGGCATCGACGTCCCGGAGCCGTTCGATCTGGACGCATTTGCCGCGGTTGTCGCCGCCCATCGGGGTCGCCCGCTGACGCTGCGGCCGCAGCCCGGGCTCGGTCACGGCGCCCCGTGCGGGCTGTGGATCGCCCTGCCCGAGGCCGACTACATCTTCTACGACCCCGGCACGTCGCGGCTGCACGCCGAGCACATCGTGCTGCACGAGCTGGCGCACATGCTGAGCGGCCACCGCACCGGGCTCGACCTCGGCAACGGCGCCCTGGCCCGGCTCGCGCCCGACATCGACCCGAGCGCGGTCTCCCGCATCCTCGGCCGGGTCAAGTACACGACGGCGCAGGAGCGCGAGGCCGAGATGCTCGCCTCGCTGATCCGCGCCCGGGCCGAGGGCGCGCGCCCCCGCTCGGCCGGCACGCTGGGGCGGCTCGCCGACGTGCTGAGGTTCCGCCGGTGAGCGGCGGGCTGTCCACCGCCCTGTTCGTCGCGCTCTGGGTCACCGTGCTGGTCCGGCTGCCGACGCTCGGACGCGGACCCCAGCAGCGGGCACTGTGGGCGACCGTGCTCGCGCTGGCGCTGGTCAAGACCGCCTCGTCCCCGGCCGGCGCCGAGTTCCTGGCGACGGTCACCGACCGCTGGTGGGCCGTCCCGCACCTGCTCGGGATGGTCAGCGCCTACTTCCTGCTGCGGTTCGTCTCGCTGGTCACCGGCTGGGTCGCCGCCCACCCCCGCGCCGCCGGCAGCCAGCTCGCCGTCACGGTCACGCTCATCGCCGCCGCGTTCTGGCTCAGCGGCACGGCCACCGGCGACAGCACCTCCGACACCGGATACTGGGTGGTGCTCAACGGCTACCTCGGGATCGTGCTCGCCCTCGCCGGGGCGATCTTCTGGCAAGCCACCCGTACGGCACCGCGCAGCGCCCTGCGCGCCGGACTGCGCGCGATGGCGGTGGGGGTGTGGATCATCGCCCTGTACGCCGTCGTCAAGACCGGCCTCGTGCTGCTCCACGCGCTGGGCGCCCCGGTGTCGTTCGACCCGATCGAGCCGGCCGCCAACACGCTGCGGACCCTGGGCATGATCCTCGCCGTCGTAGGCGCGGCCGTGCCGGCGGGCGGCAAGTTGCGCAACGTGACCCGCGCCTACCGCTCGCTGTGGGAGCTGCGTCCGCTGTGGACGCGCATGCGGCGTACGTTTCCGGATGTCATTCTCTTCAGCCCGCGGCGGGCGCTCATCGAGCTGGCCGGCGTCGAGGAGGTACGGCTGCGGCTCTACCGGCGTGTGATCGAGATCCGGGACGGGATGCTGGCGCTGCGGGCCTATCTGCCCGAGGACACCCATCGCGAGGCGGGCCGCTTCCTGGGGCCCGATCCGGACCCGGCCCTGGTGGAGGCGTGTGCCGTCGCGCTGGCGCTGGACCGGCGCGACCGTGGCGTCTCACCGTCCGAGATGGACTCGGGCTGGACCGATGTCGGCGGCGAGCTGGCCGACGAGGTCGCCTGGCTCGGCGCCGTCAGCCAGGCGGGGCGCAAGCCGGAAGTGCGTAGTTTCACCGCCGCTTCCTCAGCGGCTTAGGAGGTGCCGCGTTCCTTCTCGAGCTCCCAGACCTTGCGGACGAGCTCACCGATGGTGTCCCGGCTGCTCGGGGAGACGTCGGCGGCGCGCAGGGCGATCTCGGTGACCTGGGCGTCGCGCAGCGTCCGCAGCAGGTCGAGCTGACCGTCGATCTTGCGGGCCTCGTCGTCGTCCAGGAAATAGGCCACCGGCACGCCGAAGAACGCGGCGAGCCCGCGCAGATGCTGGATCGTCGGGTTGTCGCGGCGGCCCGTGCGCAGCTGCCAGATGTAGGTGTGGGAGATCTGGATGCCCTGCTGCCCGCGGATCGCCTCGGCGACGGTCATGTAGCTGACCTCGCTCTGCCCGGCGCCGCGGACCTGGTGGAAGAGCCGGTCCAGCTTGTCCGCGATGGAGAACTCGGACGACATTCGCCCCCCTCTCCCGCGACGGCATCCGCTGCCTGCATCGGACGAGCCCGGCCGGCCCCGGGATCGGGGCCGCCTCGGCTCGCCGTTGGTCCGGACAGTCTCACACGACCCGGACCTTCGTCACCTGCCGCCCTTATCCGGCGGCCGGGACATCGGGATCGTACCGGCGAAAGCGGTCGCGCATCGATGCCCCTGAGCAACCCGAAGGCTGCACATCCCCCGATGTGAGGCACCGCGAACGACCGTAAACTCAGGTTGATGATTCCCGAGGGGAGCGTAAACGATGGACGGTTGTCGCTCAACCTGTTCCCGTTTCCGTCCCCTGCGGGCGTCGTGCCGTTTGTGCTTCCGTCGGTAGTGTCGGGGCCATGACGGACATCGTGGAGAGCCCCGAGGTGTCGACCCTGCTCGATGAGCTGACCCGGATGCCGGGGCGCGAGGACCCGTACCCGCGCTATCACCGGCTCCGCGAGATCTCGCCGATCGTCCGCGCCGACGACGGCGCCCTGGTCGTCACCCGGCACGCCGACTGCACCGCGGTCGCCCGCGACCCGCGCCTCGGGCACCTCCCGCCGCACATGCTCGACTTCGTCCGCCCCGGCTGGTCCGACCACCCGGCGCTGCGCCAGCTCTTCACCAGCCTGCTCAACCTCAACCCGCCCGACCACACTCGCCTGCGCCGCCTGATCAGCTCCTCGTTCACGGCCCGCCGCGTCCAGGCGCTGCGCCCCCGCATCGAGCAGATGGTCGACGACCTGCTCGCCCCGCTGACCGGCGAGGTCGACTTCGTGACCGCCTTCGCCTTCCCGCTGCCGGTCAACGTCATCGGCGAGCTGCTCGGCATCCCCGCCCAGGACCGCGCCCAATTCCAGCAGCTCGTCCGCGACTGGGCCCGCGTCCTCGAGATCATCACCCCCGAGGTCCTGGCCGTCGCCGACCCGGCCGCCACCGCCATCCGCGACTACCTCGCCGACCTGGCCGCCCGCCGCCGCGCCGAACCCGCCGACGACCTGATGAGCGCGCTCGTCGCCGCCGAGGACGACGGCGACAAGCTCACCGAGGAAGAGCTGCTCATGACGGCGGGCCTGCTCTTCGCGGCCGGCTTCGAAACCACCACGAACCTGCTCTCCAACAGCGCGGCGGCCCTCCTGCAGCACCCGGACCAGCTGGCCCTCCTGCGCGACGACCCGGACCTGGCCGCCCCCGCCGTCGAGGAACTGCTGCGCTACGACTCCCCGGTCCAGCTCCTCAGCCGCATCGCCTGGGAGGACACCGAGATCGCCGGCGTCCCGATCTCCGGCGGGGACCGGCTCGTCGCCTACACGGGAGCGGGCAACCGCGACCCCGAACGCTTCCCGGACCCGGACCGCCTCGACCTGACCCGCCCGGACAACGCACCTCTCTCCTTCGGCGGCGGCATCCACTACTGCCTGGGGGCGCCGCTGGCCCGGATGGAGGCGCAGATCGCGCTGCCGGCGCTGGTGCGGCGCTTCCCGAAGCTCGCACTGGCCGGGTTGCCGCAGAGGCGGGACAGCTTGTCGATCCGTGGCTTCGAGACCCTGCGCCTCAGTGTGGACTGATCGCATCCGCAAATACTCGACGGTGTCGGGAGACAACATCACCGCGGCCCGAGCCGGTACTCCGTCCTGTTCCCGGCGAACGGGGAGAGGATCTCGGCTCGCCCCCGGCGTCCGCGACGCCATGTTCATCGCTGACCGGCACTCGCTGCCCCGTTCAGCTGCTCGCATCAGGTGGACGCGAGGGGACGACACCACTCGTCGTTGACCGCGACGATACGTCGTGGCGCTGACCTGTTCGCGTGGCAGGGCCGAACGGATGTCGTCGTTACCGCACGGCCATCAGCGGCTTCCCACGATCGTTTTTGTCGGGGGTTCACGGCACAATAGGAGAGTGCTCAATGGTCTGGGGATTCAAGCGCTTATTTCCGAGTATGGCCGACTATGTCGGCTGGACGGCTTGACTCCACAAGCTCGCGGGCAGCGCTTCAACGACGTCATCCGGGACATGCTGCGACACTGGGGACTCCGCGCCACGTCGGGGATGCGGTCCAAGGGCGAGATCGACGTGGGGTTCGTAGCGGATCGGATGCACTACGTCGTCGAGGCCAAGTGGGAGGGCCGGCCGGCTGACACTGGGCAGATCGCCAAGTTGCAGAAGCGCCTCCGGCAGCGGTTCGCCGGGACCCTCGGCATCTTCATCTCCATGGAGGGCTACACCAAAGAGGCATTAGCGGATCTCCCTGATGGTGAACGCCTGGAGATCTTGTTGCTGGACAGGAGCCACTTCGAAGCGATGCTCAGTGGCTTGATCCCTCCAGTAGAGCTGCTTGAGTTGGTACGGGCCCAAGCGTCATTCCATGGCAGGGCGTACGTCTCACTGGCGACCCTGCTCCGCTCAGACGAAGAGCCGCCGAGCGTTGCCTTCGGTCCACCGCCTTCGATGCGTGGTGGCCTTGTCGAAGCTGGGAGCGGCCCGGTAATGGGCGAGGTCCTGTTCGCGCTGCCGGGCTCGCAGCATCTCGGCGTGACGACGGATCTCCGCGGGCGCGTTCTTGTCACCATGGACAGTGGGATCCTCGCCGTCGATCCGCGAATGCAGGCCGCTGAGTGGGCGGT